>JAFLUE010000122.1 GCA_022508945.1 Oscillospiraceae bacterium | reverse complement strand
CGACATCTTTGGTATTGTTATCAGGTCGCTGAGCAGGTTTTTTCGTTTCAGGTTTGCTCTCAACAAATTCCACATTCCCGCGCATATAATCAAAAATGTTGGGAGCCGGTTTGATTTCCTGCTTTTTCACTATTCCGCGGTTTTGTTTGAAAGCGCCGTATGGGGTATTGCTAATGTTCATCATAATTCCTCCGAACTTTACGATTTTTATAGTTATATTGTTTTTTTACGAACACTCACCTTAGCCATAAGGCTTTGGTAAGGGTTTCTTATCCGCTTGATTAATAATCGGCACATCAAGATGGGACAACAAAATTTAGCTCAATGATGCTTTAATCCCAAAAGTACAATCTAATTATACAAAGAATCGAATGATTTATTGTCCAATATACAATTGGGTCTGAAAGCATGATAACCGCGCGTTCGCCGCCGCTTGTGTCCTCGTCCTGAACTCTCATAAACTGATAGATTAGTGCGCCGATATATACAAGCATCTGAAGCGGGTACATAATCACAGGATATACTATCATACTGACAAAACCGGTAAGAACATACACAGTAACAATAGTAATAAGTCGTTTCTTCAGATATTGCTCCGTGTGAATTTTGCCAGCCAATGTCAAGATAATTGGTAAAATACCACCGATCAGAATAGCCGCGAAATATGATAAACGAAAAGAGCCTCTGCCCGTAAATTCTGCTCCCCACGAGGAATCAGCCAAAATTCTGATACTCCCCCACAAAGTTGTCAACACGGGGAAAAACAGCGATTTGATAAGTTCCCGTTTGTCAAAACTATACACAATGGCATCGATCCGTTTCTATTCATTTTGAGGCTTTTGTCCCTCTATTATATACATCTGTTTTTATGGTTAGTTAGTAAACACAACTATTTGTAAATTATTAAAGTTTGTTAATTTTAGATAAATCAATTATGCTATCTTTATCCAAATCCGCCAAAACCTCTATTACATAATCTCCGTTATCCCATACCACAAGGGAACTGTTATGTTTGTCATCACTAAAATCAACACATAATCCCTCTTGACCGTTTATAGTTACATATTCAAGTATGTGATTTTCGGTATTATAATTTATGGCATAACTGGATTTGACCCATTGGCGCAATGTTATTGTATGTTTAGTTAAACTATTTTCATATAGTGTGTAAACATCTATTGGCGACGAGTTTGTTTCAATCAGCTCAAATCCCTCCGGAACAGAAGCCAAAACATAACTATATTCAATGATCAGCGGACAGTTTTCAAGGTTTACAGCGATAAGCTGTGTACTGTCTTTATGCACTGTCCCGTGAAAATCTCTTGAAACAAACACAACGACCCAACCCACAAGAAAAGTCATCAAGATGATGATACATATTACTATGAGCATACGTTGTTTAAAGCTAAGGCACGGCTTGTTCTGTTCAATCAGCGCGGCTGTATCGGGAGATTTTTCTTTCAGCTTTTGCATATTTCTCTCGTATCGCGCCAAAATCCGCTTCATAGCAAGGCGGTGCTTCAGCGAGAATTGCCATTTCGGAGGGTTGTCATACTCGGCAAATTCGCTCTCCAACATCTCGCCCAGAAGCTGTCTTAATACATTTTCATTCATAGTTTGCAGTCCTTTCATCAACAAATCTTCGGATCGCCTCACGAGCCAATCTCAGCCGTTTGTTTGCGGTCGTCAGCGATATATTTAACCTTTGCGATGTTTCGTAAATCGTCAAGCCGAAATAACAATGCAGTAATAACACAGTTTTCTGCGGCGTCGGAAGCTGTTTCAAAAACGAAACTATTTCATCGTGTGAGATTTTATCAAGAAAATCATCTTTGAGAGGAATTGTGATATCTTCGTTTTCTTCATCTAATTCTTCTGTATGTACTTTGTTTTTGGCGTTGAACATCTCAACAGAGATATTTCTTACCATAATGTCTGCGTATGAAAGCCTATCCTCCGGCGGTATATCAAAGAATTTCTCCGGCTTGTCCGCGATCTCGGCAAAAACCTCTTGAACAGCGTCCTCGGCGTCCGCCGGATCATTCAGTTTTGAATTCGCGATCCAACAAAACCGTTCTTTATATCTCGAATAAAAGACAGCCAACTCGTTTCGCTGTTCTTCATTTTCCATAGTTGACAATACAGTGTCGATCATAACATCACTCCCTTAATGTCAGTATAGCACACAGAATGGGAAATTTCAAGCTGAAATGTCGGTTATTCTATGTACTTGTTGCTGAATTTACTCTCAATTGTGGCTCTCTCGCTGTCGGCATCCCTGAGGTACTGTCTGATCGCGCGCTCACGAGCGTCAGACCCTAATTATAAGAAATATAATGAAAACCCGCAGCATTTTACAACGCTGCGGTTTTTCGTGTTATATGTTTTTATTTAAGAAGTGTTATTAACATCTATTTTAACTCTTCTATAACATTCCTAAACTCCTCTGCAGATACTACACCTTGCAGATACAATTTCTTCGCCGCGCTTGCCCTTTCAAGCCAAGCCTTATATTGACTGAATTCCATTTGCATAATCTTACTTTTGGAATCCGCGTTCTCATAACGCTCGACACGCTTATAGTTTCTGTTCTTAGCGAGTTCGTACTCTTTGAGAACAGAATCATCCTGCTGCTTAACTTTCCGCAGTAGCTTCGGAGCTATTTCCTTACAACTCTTGCCATTGTAAATTATCCGATCGCAGTAAATCTCTTTCCGATTGGATTTCGGAACGAAGAATTTCCCGCAGCATGGACATTCCTACACCCTCTTTTGTTGTGTTGCATACTGCAAAAACAGAAAAACATAATAGTAGGAATACGCCAAAGACATCAGCAAAAATCAACGCTCGGGCGGGGGAGACTAAAATCATTCTTCCCCGCGCAGCGAGGATATTTTCGATCGATGTGATATGTTCATATACCGTCGGATGTTATCTTACCTTACGTACTATGATGGAAATTACCGTGCCGCACAGACACATTAGCATAAAGAAGAAAGCGTAATTGATCTCAACTCCGGTATTAGGTACACCATTATGATCCTGCGAGTTGTCCGGCTTGTTTGTGGTATCGCTGTCCGACGAAGCGGGGTCGCTCGGACTGTCTGAGGTATCGCTGTCCGATACGTTCGGGTAATTTGGCGTGTGCGTGCCGCCGTCTTCCGGGTCGTCATGGATATCGTCGGAAATAAGGGCTTCTACAGACTGCGGTTCGATGTCATTATGGTTATTATCGCCCAATACCTTATACCATACCGTATACGTGCCAAGCTCAATGCCTGTCGGAACATCGGTGTAATATGTTCCGTCCTTCGTAAGGCTGTACTGCACCTCTCCGCCGTCGGCTGTGCCTCTGATCACAAGTTCCTGCGGCAGACCGGTGTAGGGCAGCTCCAGCGGAACGGGAGCTTTACAGTTCGGGTCTGCCTTTAAGATAGTCAGGATACCGCCGCCCGCAATATTGTAGTTAGTGTCATTTGTGCTTGCGGTATAGGCATTCGCTTCCGCGGAGTCGGTTGAGTAGGTGTAGCTGCCCGCGTCCTTTCCGCTTGCGGTCAGCTCTACCGCGACCTTCCTGCCGTCCGCGTCGTCCACACGTACAGAGAATTTATTGGTGCCGTTGTAGGGGCGCTCCTGATCTTCAATATAAAGATCCGCTTGTTTGATCTCATAGTCCTGAAAAACTGTGTTGTCATTGGGCAGTTGATAGTTGGTGTTGTCCACGCTCACCGCTTCGGCGGTATATCTTCCCGCGTTGATCTTATTGCCGTCTGTTACCGTTATCTCGCATTTATCATCGGGGAGCAGATCGGTGGCGGTTGCGTTGACATTTGCGGGACTTCCGTTGTATACAAGTCCCGTAACGCCTCTCCATTCGGGTTTTACCGTTTTCGGCGTGATCTTGCCCGTCGTTTTGAGCTCGCTGTCAATAGTGTAGTTACCGCTCTGCGCGCCGATTAGCGTAACATTATGAGCTGTGATAGTCTTGGCGTCCGCCGCGTTTGCGCTGTTGTAGGTGTAGTTATCCGCCGTTATCTTGACCTCGTCAGTGCCCTCGATATCTTGCGGCTCGATCTCGATAACCAGACCCGCCGCGACGTCGTTGCCGTCGTATACCTTTTCGGTGTTATTGAATTTGGCGTTAATAGGCTTTGGCTTGACAAAAACGGTTATAGCGTGTACCTGCTCATCGCCGTCCGAATTGCCGGTCTTATAGTCGATTCTTACTACGTTCGCGCCGAGAGAGAAATAATTCTGCGCGGTCGCGTCAGATATTGTATAAGTTGCAGTGTTTTTTCCGCCGATCTGTTTAATGTCGACCTGCGGTCCGACCGCTTCATTGTTGACATAGAACTGTACCTTGTTCCAAACGGTTTCGAGCATGCTGATCTCCGCCGTGAGCGTCAGCTCGGCGCCGTAGGTGATCGCGGCTGCTTCTGTGGTACAATTCGGATTTGCGGTAAGCGTGATGTTTTTGCTGTCTTCAAAAATACGCCACGGCTGGGTAATGTTCTGCGCGCCTTTGTCGGGGTCGGCGGTGTAGTTGGGATTGCCCGTGTCTGTCACCTTGGCGGTGTAGCCTTTCGCAGCAGAGCCGGAGTTGTCCTCATATTTCAAGTCGAGTGTATCGCCCTCTATCCCGTTTGTCACCTCGGCTTTCACAGAGTGCTGATTGTTGTCTTCAACAAAGGTAAGCGGTCCCTTCCATTTCAGCACCACGGGGAGCCGCTCGATGTCCAGAGTGTTCACCTTGGCCTCGTCAACAACATAGTTGCTGTTGGAAAGCTCTACTGTGAATATGCCGTCGCTATTCGCGGCGGGGTATCCGTAACTGCCCGCGTTTTTACCGGATGTTTTAACGTATGCGATAACAGCGCCGTCCGCCTTAACGCCTTCCAGCGCAAGCGTGAATGTGTCTCCTCCGTTATAGGTGACACTCTTTTTGATTTCCAGCGGGTAAGGGCTTATGGTAGCCGTTACACTGTTCGGTTCGGTATCCTTGTGGTTTTCATCTCCTATCACCTTGTACCATATCGTATATGTAGCCGCGTTAGCGCGTGCGGGAATAGTTGAGGAATATTCGGAATTATCCGCAGGGGGATTTGCGTTGGGATCGTCCGAAAGCCAGTACTTCATCGTACCGCCTACGGCGCTGCCCCCGGTTATCAGATCTTCCGCCATACCGTTGTAAATGCTGTCTTTTTTTGTGGGCGGTGTTACATTGGTCGGAGCGACCTTGTTTACCGTCAGCGTTACCGTTATGATCACGGTGTTGTAATTATCTGTGTCAACAGGCTCGAACACAACGTAACAGCCCGTGATCGCAGCTTCGTTTACGTTGGGAACGATGTCGGCATCATTCCATTTGAAGGCTCCGTCCACAACCGTTCTCGCTGTGGGGTGTACAGCCGTGCCGCCGCCGAGGGTACTGCCCGAAAGCGCCGTTCCGTAATCTATTTCGTCAGCTGTGGGCTTTTCGATGATCTCAGGGGTCGCCTTTTCAATCATGATATGTACTGTCAGATATACGTCATCCGTGCCGAACGGACCCAGCTCAAGAGGCATGATGAACGGCTCTTTTTCGTGAACTCTGAACTTCAGCGTATAGCCGTTTTCCGTTACGCTCATACCGGCAGGGATGACGAGAGTCTTGAGGTCGTCGGATATTTGGGCGTTAAGACCGTTGGTGTCTTCGATCAGCGTATATTCAAATCTGCCTTCGGAATAAGGACCTCCTTCAGCGTACTTCATGTACAGGTCAAGATCGACCGTCTGCTCCTCGGTGCTGTAGGTTATCCTATGTTCGATCGTTCCGTCTTCGCCCGCGAAGAGGATACGCCTGCCTGCAACGGCATCTAAATCACACTGGATATTCGTACCGTCATACTCCGCGTACCCGCCGTTTGAGTCTTTCACATACCATGCCGCGTCCCGCGGAAGCTCCTGCGGAGGAGGTACGTTCTCACCCGGATCAACGTAGAAAGCCATAAACCCGTCGGGCGGCAACAAGGAAGCGTCATTTGCCCTGAAAGAAACGCGGTATATCGGGGTAGTGGGATATTTTTTATCGGGTACATCCGT
>JAFLUE010000121.1 GCA_022508945.1 Oscillospiraceae bacterium | reverse complement strand
AGACAATGCTTGATTTTTGAAATTTCGCGCTCGAATATTACGTGGTTTCGGGCGGAGTTATTTAAAAATTATCGGTATAAACGATCTCTCCGCCAACGATCGTCATTTTAACCCTGCCCTTCAGCGTCATGCCCTTAAAGCAGGTGTTTTTCGATTTTGAGTGCAGCTTTTCGGGATCGACCTTCCATTCCTCGTTCAGATCCACGACCGCTATGTCCGCCGGCTCGCCCTCGGAAAAGCTTCCGCCGGGAATGCCCACGACCCTTCTGGGATTTACGCACATAAGCCTTACGATCTTTCCAAGCTCGACCTTATGCGAGTGATAAAGCGCGGTAAGCGTCACCGCGAGCGACGTCTCAAGCCCTATAACGCCGTTCGGCGCGTTCAGAAAGTCCGCCTTTTCCTCGGGAGTATGCGGCGCGTGGTCGGTTACTATACAGTCTACTACATCCGCGCAAATTGCCGCAATTACCGCCTCTACGTCCGCTTTGGTTCTGAGCGGCGGGTTCATTCTGTAGTCCGCGTCGCGCTTTCTCAGCTTTTCATCGGTAAGCATAAAGTAGTGCGGCGCGGTCTCACAGGTGACCATAACGCCATGCTCCGCCGCGTCTTTTATAAGCTTCAGGCTTCCGGCAGTGGAAACATGGCAGATGTGTATAGGCATCTCAAGGTCGCCCGCCAACACCAGCTCCCTCGCCGTCGAGATATCCTCGGACAGCCTGTGCATTCCCTTAACTCCTATAAGCTTTGATACCTCGCCGCTGTTCATGATCCCGCCGTCTATTATATCTAAGTCCTCACAGTGGGAAACCACTCTCAGTCCCGCGTAATGAGCCTTTACAAGCGCCCTCGCCATAAGCCGCGCGTTTCTTACGGGTCTTCCGTCATCGGACACCGCCACACAGCCCGCCTTTTTCAGCGCCTCAAAATCACAAAGTTCCTCTCCCTTAAGCCCCTTTGTTATACAGCCCACGGGATAGACCCTGACCTTTGACTTTTCGGCTTTTTTCAGGATATATTCGACCGTCTTCGGATCGTCAACAGGCGGCGTTGTGTTCGGCATACATACCACAGCCGTGACACCGCCCGCCACTGCGGCGTTCCCGCCCGTAATTATGTCCTCCTTGTGGGTTTGTCCGGGATCGCGGAAATGGACGTGCATATCGCAGATACCCGGGATGACCGCTTTTCCCGAGCAGTCCACCACCGTTTCGGCAGGCTCCCCGATATTTTCGGCGCGCTTTACGATAACGCCGCCGTCGATAAGCAGGTCTGAAACCCCCTCAAAATTGTTCGCACTATCAACAACATATCCGTTTTTCAGCAGAAGCGACATAAACTCTCCTTTTTTGATCTCATCTATTAAGTATACACAAAATAAAAGCCGCAAAAAAGCGGCACAAGAACTGTTTTAAGGCAGCATACAAAGCCGCGAATACTACTTCTTTATTATATTATATTTAAGCCGTCTTGTCAAGGGGATTTTCATTTAGAAATCAGAATTTAAGAAGTTAGAAGTCAGAGTTACTTCCAGCGGCTCCGACCCCTGACTTCTAACCACTAACCTCTAAAAAACGCCCCCGAAAAGGGAGCGTTTTACAATATCAAAATTCAATAGCGGGGTCGGGAGCGGTAGTCGGGTCGACCAATATAACTTCGGGAAAACCGTCATAAGTCGCCGAGCCGTATTTCTTCAAAAGCGGCTTGGCAATATCAAGCTTTATCTCCTCAACGGTCATACCGGCATATTCTTCGGGAATATTTGCAGCACCCTCGTAAAAGGTGCCGTTCCATACAGGCTCAAAGCCCCACTTCTCCTTAAAAGCGTCCATATCGAACTCTTCGGAAACAACGTAAAGCTCTACCCGCATCTCCTTTACAGCGCCGTTTTCAAACTCGGTCGTCTGAAGAACACGATAGGTATCATACTCGCTTCCCGTTATAAAAATATTCAGATCGCTCCTATCCGTAACTCCCCACGCGGGAACAGGACAAACGGAAAGATGGATATCCGAGGCGCTCTCGTCCGGCTGTGAATTTTCAAGCGGATCCTTCGAGCCGCCCGGCTGTTCGTACGAGCTGCCGCCAAAGCTGTCCTCGGAGCTTTCCCCGCCGGGAGCGGCAGACGAGCTGTCCGAATCTTCAAAAGACGAACTTTGAGAAATATCGGAAGACGATGACGAAGAAGAGCCCTCTGTGAACTCCTGCGCGCCGTCAGCACAGCCCGCAAGCCCCAAAGCGCCCGCCGCGAGGATAAATGAGAGAATGATCCTTTTCATTATTCCGTTCTCCTTCGGGCTTTTTGCCCTTTCCAAAACTTCCGACATTTTCCAAAACGCCTGATTTGCGCTCTCTGCTAGTTTATCTCGACCCAATTTTATTCCGTATTGCCCAAAGGACAATACGGAATAAACAGTTTTTCAAATCAACAATAAACAACAAGCCCGCAGCGGTATTTTCCCGAGCCGTTATGACTTCTTACGGGAAATAGCCACAGCCGCGCCCGCAAGGGTTATTATTCCTACGACCGCCGCAACGCCGCCTGCACCCGTATCAACATTTTCGTTGCCTGATACGCTTACCGTAATGCCGTCGCCGTCCAAAGCCCTCGTTTCGTATAAAACCGCCTCGTTTTCGGAAGAAACTTCACTCTCCGAAACAGCTCCGCTTTCCGCAGCCGCCTCGCTTTCAGAAGTGACCGAGGAATCCTCGGCATTGGCGGCAAACGCCGACACGGTAAGTGAACCGAAAACCGCAGCAGCCGAAAGTATGTATTTTAGTTTCATAAGATCCTCCAAAAGTAAATGCTTAAAGGAAATCATTTTCAGAACAGCCATGCCCGACCATTCCGAAATCCCATGCACAATTATTATACAATATTTTGCCATAAATTTCAATCGGCATTTTGAACACATTTTTGAAGGCTGTTTGTTTATTTTCGACAATTTCAACAAACATTTCTTAAAATCGGTCACTAACACTTATTTTCATTAAAAAGCGGACAAGAAACCCCTTCGCAAAAGCAAAACTTTACTCTCAAAAACAACATAACAGAGAGTCGAGAATTTCAAAACGCTTAAAATTTTTTCAAAAGAAAAAATTTAAGCGTTTCTCATTTGACGGCAGCTCCGCTGAGCGTTTTGCGAAGCAAAGCAAATGATGAATTTTGAAATTCTTTTTAAATAAATCCTTCAAAACAGCGCTTTTGGGTTTTTCTACATAATAGAGCATCGCGAATTTCAAAATGCAGACGCCGGGGCGGAGCAAAGCGTTTTGCCCGAAGGGCATAATGCTCGTAGCCGCGGTGGCTTGGCAAGCGCACCGCGCCAAAGGCGCGATGCGCGGTTTTGAAATTTCATATTTAAATAAATTCGGGATAGACAACTTTATATACAGCTGAGGGGAACCCTTTTTTAAGGGTTCCCCTTGTTAAATCTTGTTTTATCCGAATATGTCAGCCCGAGCTTGTCCGCGTGACCGTTATTTTCAATACGCGAACAAGCTCTCGGCATTTTTAGCTGCGGCGCTTGTTTACCGTAACCGCTACGCCGAGCGCGCCAAGAACCGCCGCGCCCGCGACATAGCCGAAGGAAATACCCGTGTCGGGGTTTGAGCCGTTGGCTCCGCTGATAACCGTGTCGGAAGATGTGTCCTCAGGCTCACTGTCGGAGCTGTCCGAATCGGATGTGTCGGGGTCAGAGATGTCGGGATCCGAAGCATCGGGGTCAGAAGTGTCGGGGTCCGAGGTATCGGGATCCGAGCTTGTAACATCGCTGCTGTTGTTGGGATCATCCGTTCCTGCCGACAATCCGTCAGCAATATCTCTGCCCGCGTCCGCGGCGCCGTCTATTATATCCTCGGCAGCGCCGGTTATGCCGTCTATAACGCCCTGCGCGCCTGCTGAAGCTGAAACCGCCAGTATGCATAAAGCAACCAAAGCGGAAGCTGCTATATTTTTAAGCATAGTAATTCTCCTATCCTGCAAATTTTACGCAAATATATTTGCGCGTTATATTATCTGCATTTGCAGGACAATTATCAGCAGAGAAATTCAGCCTTAAAATCAGGAATTTTTTCTCATAAATCTCAAAAACCTGATGTTTTTTCCGTTTGTTTCAAAAACAGGCGAGCTTTCGACAAGCTCCCATTTTTCGTCATTTTCAATATCATAAAAGAAAACGTCGCCGCCGAAGCTGTCATATACGCGGGTTATAAGCGCCTCGTCACAATAAGGAAGCAGAAGTCTGTAAATTTCCCCGCCGCCTATGACGAACACCTTTTTATCAAGCGTTTTAACATAACTTAACATTTCTTTTGCATCATTAAAGACTTTTGCGCCCTCGATCTCGGAGGAATTTCGCGAAAGCACGATATTTTCCCTCTCGGGCAGCGGTCTTTTCGGAAAGCTCTCATAGGTTTTTCTTCCCATAATGACCGCGGAGTTTTTTGTTGTTGCACGAAAATGCTTCATATCGAGCGGCAGGCTGTACAAAAGCCCGCCGTTTTTTCCGATGGCAAAATCGTTGTCCATAACTAAAATAAGTGTCATAATGTTCCCCCTTTTTAATACATTTATACCTATATAAATAGATAATAACATATTTGACACGAAAATTCAAGTGGGCTTTTTCATTTCAAAAACAAAGGTCAGAGCATTTTGAGTACGTGAATGAGACGAGCCGCCGAGCGTTTTTCGCCAATGACCAAAAAATTCTGCAACCTTTTTAAAAACCGCGCGGTATTATATTCAAACGGGAAATTCGTTTCCATATAAAAATCACATGAAGAAAAGAGGCAGAAACATGAAAAAAATCATTGCGTTTTTTGAGGCATTTGCGCTCATGCTTGCGGCGGCGGGCTGTTCGGCGGATCTCACGGCAACAGACGAGGTCGAGGGCTTTTTCGGCGGAATTACGGCAGAGGGCGGCGATCATGAAATATACGACGCTCCGTCAGGCTCTGCGGAAGGCGGGGAAGACGCGGACTGTATAAATAACGAAAACGGCGAAATCACTCCTATCGAGCCTCGGGCGGGGCTGCTTACGGGCGGAGAATGGAAAGACAACGACCACTGGAGCGACTGGAACGCGCTTTACCAAAGCCGCGGCGACTGGAGCGAGTTTAAGGAAAGCTGGAGGATAGACTGGGACGAGAGGGTATGCGTTAAGGTTACGGCGAACGGAAAGCCCGCCGCAAACGCGAAGGTTTACTGTGATGGCGCGGTATCTGCCGCCGTTACGGACAACAACGGCACAGCGTATCTGTTCTTCGGCTTTGCAAACAGCGCCGACCGACAGATAACCGTTGAATACAACGGCGAAACGAAGACGATCGCTCAGACTCCCGAAAACAAAGATATCACCTGTGAATTTGACAGCGAGGCTTTTTCGGAAAAATCGCTCGACCTTATGATAGTATGCGACACAACAGGCTCTATGAGCGACGAGCTTGAATATTTAAAAACAGAGCTTTCCGACATAATCCTGCGTATAAAAAATGAAAACGCAAATCTTCCGACGAGGATATCGGTGAATTTTTACCGCGACGAGGGCGACGAATATGTTGTTCGTCCGTTTGATTTTACAACGGACATAAACACTGTCGTTTCCCAGATAAGCACACAAAAGGCAGACGGCGGCGGAGACTATCCCGAGGCGGTCCACTCCGCGCTCATCAACGCCGTAAACGAGCATAATTGGAACGATGACTCCGTTAAGATAATGTTTCTCGTGCTTGACGCGCCCCCGCACAGCGACGCTCAGATAATCGCCGGCGTGAACAAAAGTATCGCCGATGCCGCGGAAAAGGGCATAAGGATAATTCCGATAGCTTCAAGCGGTATTGATAAATCAACGGAATATCTGCTTCGCACTATGGCGATACAGACGGGCGGCACATACACCTTCCTCACAAACGACAGCGGCATCGGCGGCGACCATATCGAGCCGACTGTCGGCGCGTATAATGTTGAAAGGCTTGGTGATATGATGGTGAGGATCGTCGGGGAGTATTTGAAATAACGTTGTCGGCTGAAAACCCGCCGCGTAAGCGGCGGCATAAAAAGTCTTTGGAAAAGGGGTTTGGGGGAAAACCTTTCTACAGAAAGGTTTTCC
>JAFLUE010000120.1 GCA_022508945.1 Oscillospiraceae bacterium | reverse complement strand
TCCTGCTCGCCGTTCCGTGTTCCGATCGCAAGACTCGCGGCGGCACAGGCGGCTATCGCGGAGATGAAGTAATTCTTAATTTCTGATAAAATTGACCCCCGAGGATTTCCTCGGGGGTTTTCTTATTCAATTCTAATAATTCTTCGGAACAAACATTCGCCGTCCATAGGCTCTTCAACCGCTTGCGGCTTATAATACGGAGAACAAGGAAGATATCCCAGAAACTTACCCAATCCCCCGCAAATATTTACGCCGCCGTCGCCGCCCATTGACATAGGAGAATTCGCGTGAATCAGCTCGCTTTTATAGGGGTCAAACGCGATTTTTATACCGAAGAAATTCGGCTTATAAAGAGTGAACGGTGCTTTGTCAAAATGCTGCAGACGAAGCCCCTGAATGATACCATCGCCCCACGGAAACAATGTCTGACAGCCTCCGCCGCACAGATATGCCCATTCGTCCGCCGTTGGGAGCGAATATCCGTCTATGGCGAGATTTTCCAAAAGCCCGGCGTATGTAATATCGCTGTAGATTTCCGCTTTCCATATATCTCCGGTTCTGGTAAAGCGCACCTTATCGAGAACTGTAAAGGCGGTCAGCGTTTCTCTGCCGCTTATAGCCCGCGTGAGGGCTTCGCGCCATTCGGGACGCACTCTCGGATCATCAACGGGAATTTTATCGCCGTATATCCCACGCGGCTCGCGCTCAGCCAGCATCGGCATTATCTCAACCGTGTGCGGGGATGTCAACATTGAACCTAAAAATTCCTCGTATGTTCCATCAAACTCGAATTCCTCGTAAACCTCGCGCAATTCCTCGGCGGAGTCTGCTGTCAAGCCCTCGGAAAAGCTTGCCCAGCCCAGCGTTACGGCATCTCCCGGAACAAACACGAAATCCGCTCCGTCCTTTTCAAAAATACCGGTGGCACTGCTTTTTTCCCATCGGGAAAAATTGCTAATCTCTTTGAAATTCATTTGATACCGCTCTGCAAGCGACTTCATTATTTCAACCTTTTCAGGCTCTGAAAGCCCGTTAAACTGCGCTCTTATCAGCCTTTCGTCCATAAATGTCTCTCCTTTCCTAATAATTTTAACATAGTTTTATAACAAAAACAAGACTTGACATTATTTTTGCAATGTGTTATAATATACTATTAAAAATATGTGATTCCCCGTATATGCAGGGTTTTTGAGGAAATTTTTAAGGAGAGTACATAATGAAAAGGATCGCCGAATTTCATAAAGTAAGTCTTAAGCAATTTATTGAAAGCTGTGATCGCGCAGACGCCGAGCGGATATACGATGCCATAAAGCTTCCGAAGCGCGCAACAAAAGGCTCGGCGGGATATGATTTTTTCGCGCCGTATGATGTGGAGCTTAAGGCGGGAGAAACCGCGAGAGTACCTACGGGGATCCGCGCGGAGATCGCGGAGGGGTGGGTATTGTCGCTGTATCCGAGAAGCGGACTTGGGTTTAAGTTCAGGCTTCAGCTTGACAATACCGTCGGCATCATCGACAGCGACTATTTCAATTCCGACAACGAGGGACATATTCAAATCAAGATAACCAACGACTCGCGTGATGGAAAAACGCTTTTCATTCCTGCGGGGAGCGGCTTTGCTCAGGGTATTTTCACCGAGTACGGAATAACATATTCCGACGATGTTGATACCGAGCGAAACGGCGGCTTCGGAAGCACGGGCTGAAAAACGTGCAGAACGCGTTTTTACAGACCGTACAAAAAGTCTTTGGGAAATGGGTCTGGGGAAAAGTCATTCGGATGGCTTTTCCCCAGTAAAAATGTTAATTGGCAATTTAAGGCAACATGCGCACAATCTTTGTGCGGTGTTGCCTTAAATAAATATAAAATGATATTTTTGGGAAAACTTTCTGAAAGAAGTTTAGCGTTTTACGCCATAGGCGGATATTGCGCCATCAGACTCCCTTTCAAAGACTTTTTGCACGGCTTACTGTTACTTGTTCTTTTTACACAGTCTGCAAAACCGCCAGACATTCCACGTGCTTCGTTCTCGGAAACAGATCAAACGCCTGAACGGCGCTTGTTTTGTAGCCAAGCTCCAAAAGCCGCTTACAGTCGCGCGCGGCAGTCGCCGGGCTGCATGAGATCATCACGATCATCTTCGGTCTCATCTTTGCACAAGCCGACAGCGTTTCCTCCCCGCAGCCCTTTCTTGGCGGGTCAAGCAGGATAACGTCGGGCAAAATATTGCGCTCGGAAAGCATTTTCGCGGCTTTGCCCGCGTCAGCGCATATGAATTCGGCATTTGTTATTCCGAGCCGCTTTGCGTTTGCTTTCGCATTTTCAACCGCCTCGGGTACTATCTCCGCGCCGATTACTTTTTCTGCGCTTTTCGCCATTGAAAGCCCTATAGTTCCCGCTCCGCAGTACAGATCGAGCAGCACCTTGCCGCTTGGCTCGGCAAATTCCGCCGCTTTTCTGTAAATTTTCTCGGCAGCCCTCGTGTTCACCTGATAAAAAGACATGGGCGATATCTCCACGGGAACCCCGCACATCTCGTCCGATATCTCGGCTTTTCCGCGAAGAAGAAGCTCGGTCTTGCCGAGAATAACGTTTGTTTTTTCGGGGTTTATGTTCAGTACGACTCCCGTTATTTCGGGGAATTTTTCGGTAATTTCCCTCGCTAACCTCGAAAATTCGGGAACCTTTTTTCTCGCGACAATTACGCAGCATATCCCGCCGTCCTTTACATTAACGGCTCTCCGCAGGTAAATGTGCCGAATCACGCCTTGGTGACGCTCTTCGCTGTATGCTGAAATTTTCAGCTCGCGCGCTTTTTGGGTGATGAACCGGGTGATCTCAGAGAATATCTCGGGCTGAAGAAGACAGTCGTCTACGGGAATGATCCTGTGGCTTCGCGAGGCGAAAAATCCGCAGAACAACCCGCCGTTTTCGCTTGTTCCCACAGGCGTTTCGAGCTTGTTGCGATAGCGCTCAACATCATCGCTCGGCTCTATCGGAAGAAAATCGGGCTTTAATCCGCCGAGCTTCACGAACGCTTCCTCAACAAAAGCCGCCTTTGCGCGAAGCTCCGCCTCGTAGGTGATGTGCCTAAACGAACACCCCCCGCACCTTCCGAAGGCAGGGCAGGCGTTTTCGATACGATCGGGCGAGGGCGTTAATATATTCTCAATCTTCGCGTAAGCATAGCTTTTGTTAGCCTTTACGACCTTAGCCTCGATCTCGTCGCCGACTGCCGTAAAAGGCACAAAAACCGCCATTCCGTCATGCTTTCCGAAGCCGAAGCCCTCGTTTGTGAGGGCGGTAATGCTGAGCCTTATAATTTCGTTTTTGTTCATTGTAATTCCTTATTTAAATAGATATTTCAAAACCGCGCAAAGCGTTGCGCTATCCTAAGCGTCACGGCTGAGCTATGCTCAGCCGTGACGCTTGATTTTTGAAATTTCATGCTTGAATTTGGGTGCATCTTAGCAGATTGGTTATACAATTCCGCTGTAGGATTGTAGATCTTTTAGCTGACACTTCATTTTCCGCGTCAATTTAAGCGGTCATTCAAATCATCTGTCTTCCCGCGTATTAATTTGTATATGACATTACCGATATTTGCGGCAAGTGAAACTATGATCGGCGGCAGGAAGGTGATACAAGCAAGAACCTGTTCCAATCTGCTCAGTGCCAAAAAAGGAGATGAATCATGAGGGTCGCTCAGTATAAACGAAACAGTGAAGCCAACTACCATTATCACATCAGCGAGAACCGCGCCGATGTTCGCGGAAAAACGCTTTTTTCTACGTCCGAACAAACATTCTCCCAAAAAAAGCACACCGACACAGACCGCCCAGCCGATCCATATAACAACGCCGGATAGTCCGAGAAAGCCGCCGCTCAGCACCACTCCGAAGATCATCACAACAAGCGTTATCTGCGATACAAACGGAATGTTCTTCTCTGTCATGATCTCCTCCGATCGAAAGCTTAATTGCCCTTAAGCTCCGAGGAAACCTTGATAAATTCATTGAACAGCGGGTGAGGGCGGTTCGGTCTTGACTTGAATTCGGGGTGGAACTGGACTGCCGCGAAGAACGGGTGAACGTCTCTTGAAAGCTCGACTATCTCAACCAGCTTTCCGTCGGGAGAAAGCCCCGCAAACTTTAAGCCCTTTGCGGAAAGCTCCTCACGGTAAACGTTGTTAAATTCATAGCGGTGGCGGTGGCGCTCGTAAATAAGCTCATCGCCGTAGACAGAGCGTGAAATGCTGTTTTCCTCGAGCTTGCAGGGATACAGCCCCAATCGCATCGTCCCTCCCATTTCAACGCCCTTCTGGTCGGGCATAAGGTCAATGACAGGGTGTTCAAACTCGCCGAATTCCGATGAATTCGCTCCCTCAAGCCCCGCGACGTGCCGCGCGAACTCAATTACAGCCATCTGCATTCCGAGGCAAAGCCCGAGATAAGGTATCTTGTTTTCGCGAGCATAGCGAACCGCTTCGATCTTTCCCTCGACTCCTCTGTCGCCGAAGCCTCCCGGAACACAGATACCGTCGAGTCCGCTGAGCATTTCCGCCGCGTTGTCCTGGGATATCTCCTCGGAGTTTATCAGCTTTATATCGACCATACAGCCGTTTGCCGCGCCCGCGTGGCGAATACTCTCCATAACCGAGATATAAGCGTCGGGAAGCGCCACATACTTTCCGACAAGCCCGATAACAAGCGGCTTTGAGGCATTTTTCTGCCTCTCGACCATCTGCTCCCATTCGGAAAGATCGGGCTTTCTGTCCTCAAGTCCGAGAAGTCTGCAAGCCGAGTGCGCCAAGCCCTCTTTTTCGAGCATAAGCGGGACCTCATACAGCGACGGAGCGGTCAGGTTCTGTATAACGTCCTCTTTTCTGACGTTGCAGAAATTCGCGATCTTCTCGCTCATCTCCGTCGGGACCTCCATTTCGCTTCTCAAAACGAGGATGTTCGGCTGGATACCGAGCGAAAGCAGCTCCTTTACGGAATGTTGGGTCGGCTTTGTTTTAAGCTCGTTTGAGCCGCTGATGTAGGGGAGAAGCGTAACGTGAATATAAAGCACGTTCTCGCGTCCTTTTTCGTAGCTCACCTGACGTATAGCCTCAAGAAACGGTGTGCTTTCGATATCTCCGACCGTTCCGCCGATCTCCGTTATAACAACATCAACAGGCTCCGCGCCGCTGTTTGCCGCGCGGTATACGCGGGACTTTATCTCGTTTGTAACATGGGGAATGACCTGGACTGTGCCGCCGAGGAAATCGCCCCTGCGCTCCTTATTTAAGATAGTCCAGTAAATTTTACCCGTTGTGACATTTGAGTTTACGGACAGGTTTTCGTCAATAAAGCGCTCATAATGACCCAAATCGAGGTCAGTCTCCGCGCCGTCGTCGGTCACGAAGACCTCGCCATGCTGATACGGCGACATTGTACCCGGGTCAACATTAAGATACGGGTCGAACTTCTGGATAGTCACGCGATATCCGCGCATTTTAAGCAGTCTTCCGAGCGAAGCCGCTGTAATGCCCTTTCCAAGACCCGAAACAACGCCGCCCGTAACAAATATATATTTTGTTGCCATTTCCACTTCTCCTTTTTCACATACTTGTAGTAATTATATCATAATACGCCATTTTTTTCAACTACATTATCAAAAAAAATTTACGTATAGACGAGTGTACAAAAAGTCTTTGGGAAAGGGGCTTGGGGAGAACTCTTTCTTCAGAAAGGATCCTCCCCAAAAATCAAAAATAATTTAATGCATTTAATTATTATAGTATGAAAGAAAAAATTCTGCAAACTGATACAATTAAAAAGGCTTGCTCATTCGGATTTATTGTTCTTCTTTTTCCGGATATGATGTAAAAGAATAAGCATTGTAATTCCGTATACAACAGCGATTATTACCAAATATTTTTCTTTTAAAAATAAACCGACCGCATACATTAAAATGTATAATATATAAATTTTTCCGAGTATCGTATCAATTTTCGGGTATAATAATTTCCGGAAATAGGTTAAACCGTCGACTATATTGAAATCCCGCGCAAAACACACCAAGCCGGACGTTTTTTGAAACAGAGTGGGAATAAAACACAAATAAAGAAAAAAATGAAAATTTTTTTGAAAAAGTTTGAAAAAAGGACTTGACAAAAG
>JAFLUE010000012.1 GCA_022508945.1 Oscillospiraceae bacterium | reverse complement strand
CAATTCCTGACAGCGTGACTTCAATCGGCTGGGAAGCGTTCTTTAAATGCACAAGCCTCACAAGCATTACAATTCCCGACAGCGTGGTATCTATCGACCATTCCGCTTTTTATGAATGCCCGGGCATTACCGATATTACATATAGGGGAAAAACCTATACATACAGTGAATGGCTGAAACTGCACGGATAAAATAAAACCCCCGCTCAAACAAGCGGGGGTCGTATCTTGCTTCTAAAACAGATAACCTATCATTCTCACAACAAACGCCATTATCCACGCGATAACGCACTGTCCGATAACGACTCCCGCTGCCCATTTTCTGCCAAGTTCGCGCTTTACGGCTGAAATTGCCGCGACGCAGGGCGTATAAAGCAGGCAGAACGTCAGAAGCGCGGCAGTGTCCGCCGCGGACAGAAGGGCAGTGAGCGCCTCGGTGCTTCCAAACAGCACCGAAACCGATGATACGACGCTCTCCTTTGCCATAAAGCCCGCGATAAGCGACGTACATATCCTCCAGTCGCCAAAGCCGAGCGGCTTGAATATCGGAGCGATAAAGCCCGCGATACCCGCTAACATACTTTCCTGAGAGGAACTTACAAGCGTGAATTTGTAGTTGAAATTCTCCAAAAACCATACAACGATCGCGGCTATGAAAATTATCGTAAACGCACGCTGAAGAAAATCCTTTGCCTTATCCCACAGAAGCATCGCGACATTTTTCGCTCCAGGCATTCTATAGTTCGGAAGCTCCATTACAAACGGCACAGCCTCTCCGCGAAAAGCGGTGTTTCTCGAAATTACCGCGACAATAATTCCCGTAAGCATTCCTCCGAAATACAGCGCTATCATTACCAGCCCCGCAATATCGGGGAAGAACGCGGAGGCGAAAAAGCTGTAGATAGGGAGCTTTGCCGAACAGCTCATAAACGGCGTAAGCAATATTGTCATCTTTCGGTCGCGCTCGGACGGGAGAGTTCTCGACGCCATAATTCCCGGGACAGTACAGCCGAATCCAACAAGCATCGGTACAATGCTTCTTCCCGAAAGCCCGATCTTTCTCAGAAGCTTATCCATAACAAACGCAACTCTCGCCATATAACCGCTGTCCTCAAGCAACGACAAAAAGAAGAACAGCACAACTATCAGCGGCAAAAAGCTCAGCATACTTCCGACGCCCGTAAATACACCGTCAATAACCAGCGAGTGAAGCACAGCGTTTACGTTCATTGCCGTAAGAGCCTTATCAGTCAGCTCCGAAAGCGCATCTATCCCTGCCTCAAGCTGATCCTGCAAAAACGCTCCTATAACATTGAACGTAAGGAAAAAAATTGCGGACATTATAAGTACAAACGATGGGATAGCCGTGTATTTTCCCGTTAGGATTTTGTCAATTTTCATGCTCCGTTCGCGCTCGCGGCTTTCGTGAGGCTTAACGACCGCGGCTTTAACGAGCTTGTTTATAAAGGTAAACCTCATATCCGCAATAGCGGCGCTTCTGTCAAGACCGCGCTCTTCTTCCATCTGACAAACTATATGTTCGATCATTTCCTTTTCATTCTGACTTAGTCCGAGCGCGTTTTCAATCAGCTTATCTCCCTCGACAATTTTGTTTGCCGCAAACCTTACGGGAATATCCGCGGCAATGGCGTGGTCTTCGATAAGCTCCATTATTCCGTGCAGACAGCGGTGTACCGCGCCGCCGTTGTCATTTTTCCCGCAAAAGTCTATCCGCCCCGGTCGTTCCTGATATCGCGCAACGTGCAGCGCGTGGTTTATAAGCTCGTCAATGCCCTCATTTTTCGCCGCGGAGATAGGGACCACGGGAATACCGAGCATATCCTCAAGTTCGTTTATAAATACCGATCCGCCGTTCTCACGCATTTCGTCCATCATATTAAGCGCAAGCACCATCGGCACATCAAGCTCCATAAGCTGCATAGTAAGATAAAGATTGCGCTCGATATTTGTCGCGTCGACAATATTTATAATGCCTTTCGGCTTGTCGTTGATGATAAATTCCCTCGTGACGATCTCTTCGCTTGTATACGGAGACATTGAATAAATTCCCGGCAGGTCGGTAACAAGCGTTTCGGGATGCTTCTTTATCGATCCGTCCTTTCGGTCAACAGTAACTCCAGGGAAATTTCCGACGTGCTGATTAGCGCCCGTAAGCCTGTTAAACAGGGTCGTTTTTCCGCAGTTCTGGTTGCCTGCAAGCGCAAAAGTAAGTACCGTGCCTTTTGGAAGAGGATTTTCATCCGCCTTAACATGGTATTTACCGCCCTCTCCCAAACCCGGATGAGCTTTTTTTCTCTTTGCCTCATTTGATATTATAGGCTGTTTTTTTTCCGTATCAACAGGCTCAACAAGTATCTTCTCCGCGTCAGCCAGCCTCAGCGTCAGCTCATAGCCCTGGATCCTGAACTCCACAGGGTCGCCCATAGGCGCAAATTTTATCGGAGTTATCTCCGCTCCCGGAATTACTCCCATGTCGAGAAAATGCTGTCTGAGAGAGCCCTCGCCGCCCGTTTTGGTTATGACCGCGGTTTTACCGATACTAAGCTCTTTTAGTGTCATATATGTAATCTCCTTGAAGTTAGGTATGACTAATCACAAACAATTACATTATACATTTATTTTTCATTTTTGTCAAGTATGTTTTGTTAAGAAAATTATTTGTGCCTTTAACTGACAAACAGGGGGCGTTACAGCCGAACAACCGCGAAAAGAAAAACCGTTACTACCGAAACGCGACCCGTGCTTGTCGGCGCGGGTCGCGTTTCGTAGGCGCGGCAGGAAAAAGTTTTTGGAAGGGTTCAAAGGCAAACCCTTTTTAAAAGGATTTGCCTTGGTCGCCGAAGGCTGATCCCAAAGGTATTTCTCGGCTTCCCGAGGTTTCGTAGAGCCTGTGAGAAATTGATACGACGGTGCGGTTTTCCGTTGCCGCACGAAGCGCGTTCATTACCTGTTCTTCGGTTGAACTGTCGAGATTAGCCGTTATCTCGTCAAGCAGCAGGATTGACGGATTTTTCGCGACCGCTCTCGCTATCGACAATAGCTGAAGCTGTCCCTGAGAAAGCTGTGTTGCTGTACACTTTGTTTCAAGACCGTTTTCAAACGAGTTTATCGTTTCTGTAAGACACGCTATATCGAGCGCCTTTTTTACCTGTTCATCAGTGATATTGGGGTCGCGCATTGTGACCTGCTCACGGATCGTTCCGAGCAGCAAGCTGAAATCCTGTTCAACATAACCGAAAATTTCACGTTTTTTCTCATCGGGTATCATTTCGGCATTCTGTCCGCCGACAAGGATCTTTCCGCTTTTAACCTTGTATAACCCTAAAATAAGCTTAAAGATCGTGCTTTTTCCCAAGCCGGTTCTTCCCGTCAGCGTCGCAAATTCACCCGAATTTACGCAAAAGGTCGTACCCTTGATGACCTCATGCTCTTCGTTATATCCGAAATGAACGTCTTCGAGCTTTATGTCGGTAGAATCAAGCTTTTCGGGGAAACCTTCAAGCATCGGGATCTCGCGCTCTTCTTCCTCGAAAAACTCGTTTATTCTGCGTACTCCCGCTATTGCGGACTGGACGCTCTGGATCTCCATGGCGATCTCTTCAAGCGGCTTAAATACTTTTGTTACATAAGAAATGACCGCAACAGCCGTTCCCACAGACATACCGAAAAAGCTCCGAAGCTCTCCGCCCATTGCCGAGCAGATCATCATGACCGCTATCAAAACCGTGCTGAGCAGGGGAATAATGGGCGAGTATGATGAATCAAGGAAGTTGTTTTCATTTATAGCGTCAAAGCTGTCCTTAATACAGCCGTCGTATTTTTCCTCCATAAATTCTTCTTTGGCATAAGCGTGTATAGTTCGGATATTCTTGATCGCTTCGGGAATATAACTGTTTGCTTTGCTGATCGCCGCGCGGTTTTTGAGCTGAGCGCCGAGCATTTTTTTCCTGAAATATTTTGTGATGAAAAACAGCGGCACACCCGAAACCGTCATAAGAATGCCAAGCCCCGCGCTTTTTGTGAAAACGACCGCAAGTATACCGATTATTTTCAGTGCGTCTATAGCCATTCCGATAATGCCCTTTGTAAACAGCGATTCAAGCGTGTCAGCGTCTCCTACGAACCGCGAAACGACCGCGCCGGGCTTGTTTGAAACAAAATAATCCGCAGGCAGCCTTGTAAGCTTTGCACACATTCCGCTTCTCATTCCGTGAGTTATCTTCTGACCGAAAATCGTGATCAGGATCTGCTTTAGCGCATTAAACGCATTGCTCATTGCAAGCAGCAGAAAATATGTCATTATAAGCTGAAACGCGATATTCTCCCTGTCGGTAAGTCGGTTTACGATCTCCTCAAGAACCAGCGGCGGTATGACCTCTGAAACCACCGCGCCGATAATCACAGCCACGATCCCTATCACAAGAAGCTTGTTTTTGCTTATTATCTTCAGCAAAACCGCTTTCATTTTTCCTCACCTCCCGCTGTCTGCATCATATAAAGCTCCGAGTATTTTTCGCTGCTTTTCATAAGCTCGTCGTGAGTCGAGGCGGTTATAGTGCCGTTTTCGATCCATAAAACCTGTTCCAGCTCGGGGAAAATCGAAAGTCTGTGGGAAATGAGGATAATTATGCTGTCCGAAGCGGTTTTTCGTATGTTGTCGAGAATTTCACGCTCGGTTTTTTTGTCAACAGCGGAAAACGGGTCGTCAAGCACCATGACCGCGCGCTTGTGACAAAGCGTTCTCGCGAGCGCAAGGCGCTGCTGCTGACCTCCGGAAAGTCCCGTTCCTCCGTTTCCGACGGCGGAATCGGGTGTAAGCTCACTGTCCATACATACAAGCTTCAGAAATTCATTCGCGTCGGCTTCATCTCCCAGTAAGATGTTTTCGCCCACAGTTCCCTGAAACAGCTCTCCGTCATGACCCATATATCCTACGATCTGCCTGCGTTCCGAGATAAGCTCCGAAAGCTCCCTGTCTCCGAACCTTATCGAGCCGTTATATTTGTTGTCACACAAAAATACCCTTCCGAAAACCGATTTTCCGCTCGCTACCGCTCCCGTAACTCCAATTATTTCCCCAGGTTCTGCCGAAAAGCTTACCGAGTTGAAAAGCTCCGTTCCGTCCGAAAAAACAAACGAGAGATCATCGACCCTAAGCGTCCGAGGAGCGTCCGGCGCGGGTATTTCCTCGTGGGGAATGTTTTTCATAAGCGGCTTTATCCTGACCCATGAAACCTTCATTTTCTGAACCGCGTTAAACAGCTTTGCGGTATTTGAGGATTTCTGTGCAAGCTTTGTAAAGCAGGAAAGAAACGTGGTAAATTCCGCGATAGTCCACGCGTTCGGTTCACCCGACAAAATATTCTGCGCTCCGAAATATATGATAAAAATTACGCTTATAAGCGTGATTATATGATAAACAGGCTGGAGACTTGTTTCCCAAAGCCCCGAGCGAATGCCCTTTTTCTCATAATCCAGAAGATTATTTTCATACAGCTTGTTTTGATTTTCGTCCTGACCGAAAACACGGTATGTAATTGCGTTTCCGACCCTGTCAAGAGTCGCTTCGTTAAGCATTCCCGCGCTTTCCTTATAAGCTGCGGCGCTTTTTTCAACGTGTACCTTCATCATTGCCGCAAGAATATACGCGATCGGCGGGAAGATCAGTGAGATAAGCGCAAGCTTCCAGTCGCATATAACAAGTGTGGTAATATACGAGATCAGTAAAACTCCCGTATCGAATATCTCGGTTGTAAACTTTCGGATACCCTCCACACATACATCGACATCTAAAATTGCTTTTGTCATAACATCTCCCGCGCTTTCTTCCGCGATTTCCGCCACGGGCTTGTGCGTGAGCGTTCTGAACAAGATGCGTTTCATAGAGCGGTTTACATTGTTTGCGAAAATTCTTACCGAAAGCCGCTTAAAAAACCTCGCCGCCTGTACCAAGACAATGACCGCAACATAGATCAGCGCGAGGGTTATCATATCCGAAGCGGTTTTGTTTCCTCCGATTATATCACTCAGCATCTGCGCGAGCTGTCCCTCAAAATACGGCTGTGCTGTCATTCCGGCGTTGAAGATCGTTCCCGAAACCGCTACAAGCGCAAGTATCGGCTTTTCCGCTTTAACAAAGCTCATAACCTTTGAGGGATCTTTTATTTCTTTTTTCTTAAGTTTCATGGTATACCTGCTTTTCCAAAAACAATATGGCTCAACGCTTAATTATACCACATAAGACTATCTTTTGCAATAGTATTTTTGCATTAGCTTGACAAATCAGACAAAAAAGTGTATAATAAAACAAAACTTAAGGGCAAATTTGGAAATAGGGAGGTAATTATGGATAACAAAAACAGACCTCATTCCCGAGAGAAAAACGTAAGCGGGCAGAGCAGCGGCGTAAACCGCCGAGGCAGCGGTCTCGGCACAGGCAGAGTCGGCAGCACGCCTTCAAATAATTCGGGAAGCTCGGGAAATATGGGAAGACCCGCATCCTCGGGCGGAGGCGGTGTTAAAAGAGCGGCAGTCGGCGGAGGCGCCGGCGGAATCTTGGCTATTATCGTAATAGTGTTTGTGTTGTTGTTCAACAACGGTTCTTGCGGAAATCTTCTCGGCAGTATCGCAAACGACCCTATAGACAACGGCGGAGGGATAAGCTCGGGCGGCGGAGATATCAACAACAATGTCGCGGCAGGCTCCAGAAGCAAAAGAACACAGATCTTAGGCGGAAGCAGAGATGTCGTAACGCTCATGGTATATATGTGCGGAACGGATCTTGAGAGCAAATACGGAATGGCTACCGCGGATATGCAGGAAATGCTTGCTTCGAGCAAAAACTTCGGAGATAATTTTAACGTGATCGTATATACGGGCGGCTGTAAGAGCTGGCAAAGCAGCGATATAAGCAACTCGGTAAATCAGATCTACTCCATAAAAAACGGAAAGCGAACGCTTTTGAAAAGTGACGGTAACAAGTCAATGGTCGATCCGAACACGCTTTCCGAGTTTATCAGATATTGCGCTTCAAATTACCCCGCAAACAGAAACGAGCTTATCCTCTGGGATCACGGCGGCGGCTCGGTAAGCGGCTACGGCTATGACGAGAAAAATTCCTCAAAAGGCTCTATGAGCCTTGCGGGAATTGACAGCGCGCTTAAAGCGGGCGGCATAACATTTGATTTTATCGGCTTTGACGCCTGTCTTATGGCTACAGCCGAAAACGCGCTCATGCTTGATAAATACGCGGATTATCTTATTGCGTCCGAGGAAACCGAGCCCGGTATCGGCTGGTATTACACAAACTGGCTTAACGCTTTCTCGAAAAACACCTCTTTGTCGACTCTTGACGTCGGCAAGAATATCGTCGATGATTTTATCACCAAATGCGCGAGCGAGTGCCGCGGACAGAAAACCACTCTTTCTGTAATTGACCTCGCGGAGTTTGCCAATACGGTTCCCGAAAAGCTCATTGACTTTTCCAGATCCGTCAGCGGAAAGATATCGCAGAACCAATATAAAGATGTCTCAGACGCGCGCTACAATACCAGAGAATTTGCGGCAAGCTCGAAGATCGACCAGGTCGACCTTGTTGACCTTGCGGATAATATGAATACCGCGGAGGGAAGAGCATTGAGCGCGGCGATCAAAAGCGCTGTAAAATACAACCGCACGTCGTCAAATATGACGAACGCTTACGGCGTTTCAATTTATTTCCCATACCGCAAAACCTCTTATGTGGATAAAGCTTGCAATACATATGAGCTTATCGGAATGGACAGTGAGTATGCAGACTGTATAAAGAAATTCGCTCAGCTTGAAACAAGCGGACAGATCGCGGCCGGAGGAAGCACATCTCCTATATCCTCGCTGTTTGGCTTGAGCAGTCCCAGCGGCTCTTCAGGAAGCTCCGATATAATAGGAAGCCTTATCGGAGCGTTTCTCGGTACATCCGGCAGGACGATCGAGGGACTTGACAGTTCAAACACAGGCTTTATGCAGGGGCAGGATATCGACAGCACCTCACAATACCTCGCAAACAACTACCTCGACGCAAGCAAGCTTGTCTGGAAAAAGATAAACGGGAAGTATGTAATGGAGCTTTCCGAGGAACAGTGGGGGCTTGTCCACGGGCTTGATCTGAATATGTTCTACTATGACGGCGAAGGCTATGTGGATATGGGGCTTGACAATGTGTTCTCATTTGATGATAACGGAAATCTTGTCGCGGATACCGATAAAAACTGGGTCTCGATTAACGGTCAGCCTGTCGCTTATTATCATACCGATACGATTGAGAATCCCGACGGAACATATACGGATATGGGTTATGTTCCCGCAATGCTTAACGGAACCCGTGTAAATCTTATCATTGTTTTTGAGGGAGCCGACGCTTATATTGCCGGAGCGACGGATAATTATGATGATGAGACCGACACTGTCGCAAAGAGCCTTACCGAGCTTAAAATAGGTGATAAGCTTGACTTTATCTGTGATTTTTACACAAGGGACCTGCAGTATCAGGACAGCTATTATATCGGTGAACAAATGACCGTGACTTCCGATATGGAGATAATGAACATAGGTCTTGAAACAAGCGAGATAAGGATCATGTATCTTTTTACCGATATTTATAATCAGAAATATTGGTCGGAAGCAATAATCATAAACTGAAAATGAAATACGAGCGGCTTGCGGATACGGTTTGCAGGCCGCTTTGTTTGTGTGCGGTCTTATGTCGTTTTTTAATTATTTATAATGTACAAAACCTATTGATTTTTCTTGGCTTTTGTGTTACAATATAATGTATTCTTATGTGATCTGACTAATGCATAATCTTGTCCCAAAAACGCATAATATGGAAAAGGGGTGGGATTATGACCAAAAAACAAGTTAAATCAAGCTGTAAATCAGAAAAAAACAGCGATACCGAAAACGAAAAGGAGGCTCCGCTCTCCGAACAGCAAAGCAACGTCCTGAGCGATTACGGAATAACAGCCGCTGAAAACGCGCCGCATAATATCCATTGCTTGTCAATAATCGGGCAGATAGAAGGACATTGTGAGCTTCCGCAGAACATCAAATCCACAAAATATGAGCATATTATTCCCGCGCTCGCAATGTTCGAACAGGACACAACGGTCGAGGGGCTGCTGATCGTGCTGAATACAGTCGGCGGCGATGTGGAAGCGGGATTGGCTATCGCCGAGCTTATTGCGGGTATGAGCAAGCCCACGGTCTCGATAGTTTTGGGCGGCGGACATTCTATAGGCGTTCCTCTTGCGGTCTCCGCAAAGAAAAGCTTTATTGTTCCAAGCGCGACAATGACCATACATCCCGTAAGAATAAACGGAATGATGCTTGGTGTTCCGCAGACGATGCGTTATTTTGAAAAGATGCAGGAGAGGATAACGGACTTTGTCGCGAAAAACAGCAAGATAAAGCCCGAGCGGTTTACGGAGCTTATGATGGAGCGAGATGAGCTTGTTCTTGATATAGGCACGGTCCTTGACGGAAAAGCCGCTGTAGCGGAGGGGCTTATCGACAAGCTCGGCTCTTTGTCCGATGCGATAAACAGCTTGTATAAGCAAATTGAAAGCAAAAATAAAAAATAGTATGCATATAAGGTTCAAGCGGGCTTATAATCCCTTTATCGGGGGTTATAAGCATACATAACGGAGGAAATAATGGACTACATAACTGTAATAATTCAGGCGGTCGTGCAGGGGCTTACGGAGTTCCTGCCTGTTTCAAGCTCGGGACATCTGTCTGTTATCCAGCACCTGACGGGAGTTGACGGAGAGGCGGCGCTTATTTTGTCTATATCGCTCCATCTCGGAACGCTGCTTGCGGTGTTTGTGGCATTCTGGGGAACGATATGGGGAATGATAAAGGAGTTTTTCCTTACGATAAAGGACATCTTTACGGGAAAGTTTTCGTGGAAAAACATGAACTCCGACCGCAGAATGATGTTTATGCTGATAATCGCGACGGCGGTGCTTGTGCCGTGTTATCTGGTAAAGGATTTTTTCACCTCGCGTCAGGGAGACGGAGATATCATTTTTGAGGGCGCGGCTTTTTTGTTTACATCGCTTATGCTGTTTTTATCGGACAGATGTTCGGGTCAGAAGCTCGGAAAGGATATGAAGATAACAGACGCGCTTGTTGTGGGGGCATTTCAGTGCGTAGCTCTGTTTCCGGGAGTTTCGAGGTCAGGCTCAACGACCGCCGCGGGGTTGTTCTGCGGCTTATCAAAGCAGACGGCGGTTACGTTTGCGTTTATTCTCGGTATCCCCGCTATTCTCGGAGGAAGCGTCTTGGAGCTTGGAGACGCTCTGCATAGTGAAGCCGATGTTGATTGGATAATGCTCGGAGTTGGATTCGTGATAGCGGCGGTTGTCGGATTTCTTGCAATAAAGCTTGTGGACTGGCTGCTGAAAAAGAACAGGTTCAAGATTTTCGGGGTCTATACGGCGGTTTTGGGCGTTGTATGCATAGCCGCGGGGGTTTATGAAGCCGTTTCGGGAACACCAATCAGAGAGCTTATAATGTAATTTAACGGGGAACAACATTAACGCAACACCGCACAAAGCCGCCTTACGGCTTTGCACGCGTCTTGCTTGTACGCATTATGCGCTGCGCGCAAAACGCTTTTCCGTCATTTTTGCCCTTGACTCCTCGAAATACGCCGGTATTACTTCGTCGTTTTGGGCAATCTGACAAAAAAACTGACTGTGCAATCCGCGCACGAGCTTTGTGCGGCGTTGCCTTAAAGAAAAGGAATTGGGAAAAATGGCAGAGAGAAAAAATGTAAAAACAGGCAAATCCAAAACATCAAAGTCGCCGTCTTCATCGACGCGCTCGAAAAAGGCGCTCGAGGAAAAACGCCGCCGCGAGGAAGCGCTTCGCAAAAGTCAGGCTCGCCGAAGAGTTGTGTCCGTAATTCTTTTTGCCGTGGGACTTGTGCTTGCGCTTCTGGTTATTATCCCGGGGAGCGAGGGCTGGTTTGCGATACATAGTGCTGTTCTTGGGCTTTTCGGAATACCCGCGCTGACGGTCGGCGTATTCATGATCGCCTCGGCTGTTATGATCTCAACGGATATGCCGAAGGCGCAGATAAGAGCGAATATCATTTTCCTTGCAATTATCCAGCTTGTGGCTTGTGCGGCATTTGAGATATTCCTTCGCGATAAGATCGTCGGAGAGGATTTTGCACAGGTCATATCAAACCTCTACAAAAACGGCTCCGAATTTGCGGGCGGCGGAGTTTTCGCGCTTGTTTTAGGCGTTCCGCTTTTGCTGCTCGGGAAAACAGGCGCGGTCATTTCGATCATAATTATAATGCTTGTTGTGGTGCTTCTTGTTATTAAGATACCGTTAGGCGACATGTTTAAGCTTATCGGAAGCGGCGCGCAGAACGTCGGCAAAAAAACCGCAAATAAGATCAAGACCCACCGCGAGGAAAGCGCCGCTGCAAATGAGGAATATCGGCGTATACAGGCAGAACGCCGCGCCGAAAGAGAAATCCAAAAGCAGATCGAGCTAAACGAAAAACAACGCCGTATCGAAGCTCTGAAAAATATAAAAAGCTCTGTCGGAGCAGATGCTGTCGAAACAAGAAAAACACAGAAAACCGTGTCTCCCGTAAAGCTTCCTCCCGCCCGCGATAATTCAAAGCTTTTTGAGGCACAGTCTGAGGACAGCAAAAAATTCCGCAGCTTTCTTGACAAATACCGCGGTAAGCCGGAAAAGAACGAGGCTGAAAGTGTTAAGCCGTCGGAAGTGCAGGAGAATGCCGCAGAAGAACAGAACGAGCAGATCCGCGACTACCGCGAGCCGCTCAAAAAGTATATGGAGAAAAAACATCCGATCCTGCGAAAGCCGTATGAACCTGATCCAGACAGCTTTGTGGACAACGACGTCGACTTGGTGCCTCTTGCGGACGCACTTGAAAAGCTCAATGCCGAAAAATCTCCCGCGCGTGTTTCAAAAATAGTTGACGCGCCTGTTTCAAAGCGTACAAGCTCGGATATAAGACAGAGCGTTGTTTCCGATAGTGACGAGGCGGAGATCGAGCTTGATCTCGATGATATAACAAATGAACGCTCAAAGGCTGAACAAAGCCAAATAACCTTTACTCAGACTGTACATGATCAGAATACTCCTGCTCCGACCGCGCAAAAGCCCGAACACCGTCAGCCCACGCTTTCGGAGGTATATACAATTCCTCCCGTAACGCTGCTTGATGAGGTCAAGCAGGCGGTAAAGCCCGATGATATTGAGCAGGAGATCCGTTTAAACGCTGATAAGCTTGTAAACACGCTAAAAAGCTTCGGGGTTTCGGCGTCTTATATGGGCGCGTCGCGCGGTCCTTCCGTAACTCGATATGAGCTTCAGCCCGCCCCGGGAGTCAAACTCAGTAAGATCGCGGGGCTTTCGGAGGATATCGCGCTTAACCTTGCCGTTTCGGGTATTCGTATAGCGCCTGTTCCGGATAAGGCTGCTGTGGGAATAGAGATCCCGAACAAAATACGCGATACGGTTTTCTTCCGCGAGCTGGTTGATAATGAGAGCTTTAAAAAGACGTTTTCGAGCAAGCTCGATACCGTTCTCGGAAAGGACATAAGCGGTGAAGCGGTACGCTGTAATGTGTCGAAAATGCCGCACCTGCTTATAGCGGGAACTACCGGCTCGGGCAAATCCGTGTGCGTAAATTCGATCATAATGAGTATTCTCATGAAGTCGACACCTGCTGATGTAAGGCTCATAATGGTAGACCCGAAGCAGGTCGAGTTTATGATGTACAACGGCATCCCGCACCTGCTTATTCCCGTTGTAACAGACCCGAAGAAAGCGGCGGGTGCGCTCGCGTGGTCGGTTACGGAAATGGATAACCGTTATACGCTGTTCAGCGAGAATAATGTACGCAACATCGACGGATATAACGAGCTTGTTGAAAAGGGCTTGATTGACGGCGAGCTTATGCCGAGAATAGTTATTTTTATTGATGAGCTTGCGGATCTGATGATGGCGTCTCCCAAGGACGTTGAGGACAGCATTGTTCGCCTCGCGCAAAAAGCAAGAGCCGCCGGTATGCACCTCGTTATCGCGACGCAGAAGCCAACCGTTCAGGTCGTAACGGGTCTTATCAAGGGCAATATCCCGAGCAGGATCGCGCTTATGGTGGCTTCGCAAATTGATAGCCGCGTTATACTTGACGCTTCGGGCGCGGAAAAGCTTCTCGGAAACGGCGATATGCTGTATATGCCCGTGGGAGTTCCAAAGCCGATACGTCTTCAGGGCTGTTATGTTTCGGACGAGGAAGTCGAGCGCGTCGTTGATTTCATCAAGCAGACCTTCAGCGCCGAGTATGACGATAACATCATTGCCGAGATCGAGCGCAGAGCCGAACAGGCAGAACAGCAGTCCAAGAGCGGCGATGAGGACTTTGACGATGATGAAGCTGACGAAAAGCTTGAGGAAGCGATCGAGTTTGTGGTAACCGCGGGACAGGCAAGCACATCCGCGCTTCAAAGACGTCTGAAATTGGGCTACGGAAGAGCTGCGCGTCTTATTGACACAATGGAAAAAATGGGCATTGTAGGCTCGTTTGAGGGTTCAAAGCCGCGTCAGGTCTTAATGACCAAACAGGAATGGTATGAGCGCAAGCTCAGGAATGAATAATATAAGGTTCTCATAATAAAACCAAACCCGAGGAATGTTTTAATGTACAGAAACCAAGAGACAATGAAAAAGCTTGAGAGCTTTCTTCTTGACGTAGAGAAGCCCGCGCGCTATATCGGCGGAGAGCCGGGGAGTATATGCAAGGACAAGGAGAACGTTGATATCCGCTTTGCGTTTGCGTTTCCCGATACATACGAGATAGGGATGTCGCATCTCGGAATGAAAATTCTTTACGCGCTTAAAAATTCCGTTCCGAATTATTGGTGCGAGCGGTGTTTTATGCCGCTTTCCGATATGCGTGAAAAGATGCTTGAAAACGGCATTGAGCTTTATGGACTCGAAAGCCTTGACCCGATACGCGAGTTTGATTTTATCGGCTTTACCATTCAGTACGAGATGTGCTATACAAACATCCTCGAAATGCTGAGACTTGCGGGATTGCCTGTTTTAGCAAAGGAAAGGACCGCGCTTACGCCTATTGTTATGGGCGGGGGACCATGTGTATGCAACGCCGAGCCGCTTGCCGATTTTTTTGATCTGTTTGCTATTGGCGAAGGCGAGGAGCTTAACCTTGAAATAATGCGTCTTATGGAGCAGTGTAAGCGCGAAAAATGCACAAAAGCCGAGTTCCTTCGCAGGGCTGCTCAAATCGAGGGAGTATATGTTCCGAGCCTTTATGATGTTTCATATAACTCTGACGGAACTGTCTCTTCAATTTCTCCAAGAGACGGCGCTCCCGCAAAAGTGAGAAAACGAATAATCCGTGATCTGGATAAGTCGTTTTATCCCGAGAATTTTGTTGTTCCGTTCGTGGATATTGTTCATAACAGAGCCGTCGAAGAGGTCATGCGCGGTTGTATACGCGGCTGCAGGTTCTGCCAGGCGGGATTTATCTACCGACCTCTTCGGGAAAAATCAATGGAAACGGTAATGTATCAGACAAAGACGCTGTGCGAAAACACGGGATATGACGAGGCTTCGCTTTCAAGCCTTTCCACAAGCGATTTTACGGACATTGAAGAGCTTTTGTGCGGCTTAAATCAGTTGACGAAAAAAAATCGTGTTAATTTGTCTCTGCCATCGCTCAGGATCGACCGCTTCAGCGAGAAAATACTGACAGAGATTTCAAGCGTAAAGCGAAGCGGACTTACATTCGCTCCCGAAGCCGGAACACAGCGTATGCGCGATGTAATAAACAAAAACATTACTGAAGAAGATGTTCTGAACAGTGTTAAAATAGCGTTTGAGGGCGGGTATACCGCGATAAAGCTTTATTTTATGTTCGGACTTCCGACTGAAACGGACGAGGATATTATCGGTATCTACGAGCTTGCAAAGGCGGTCGTGGAGCAGTTTTATCAGAACCCGAACCGACAAAAGGGGAAAGCTCCGAGCGTTTCGATCTCGCTTTCAATGTTTATCCCAAAGCCGTTTACACCGTTTGAGTTTGAGCCGCAGATAAGCGGCGAGGAAATGAACAGGCGGGTAAAGCTGCTTCTTGATGTGAGAAAAGACCGAAAAATATCGATCTCGTATTCCGACAGCAGGCTTGCGCTTATGGAAGCGGTTTTTGCCCGCGGTGACAGACGCGTCGGAAAGGCAATTTACACTGCTTGGAAAAATGGCTGCGTTATGGACGGCTGGAACGACTGCTTCGATTTTGAAAAGTGGAAGGAAGCTTTTGAGGAATGCGGGCTTTCGATGGAATTCTACGCAAACCGCCGCCGCGGCTATGATGAGACAGCTCCGTGGAGTGTGCTTGATATGATGGTGTCAAAGGAGTTTCTTATAAGTGAAAACGAGCGCGCACACCGCTTTGAGCCGACTCCGAATTGCCGTGAAAAATGCTCGGGCTGCGGAGTCAGCGACTGTCCGATCCATACCGTAAGTAAAAAGGATTAAAGGAGTTGACGGAAATGGCGACCGTAAATACGCGCGTTTTTTTCAGCAAAACAGACCGCGCAAAGTATATTTCACACTTGGATCTATACGGCGTTTTTCAGAGGGCAGTCAGAAAATCGGGGCTTGAGGCATGGTATACCGAGGGATTAAGCCCAAGATTGTATTTGCAGTTTATGCTTCCGCTTTCACTCGGCCAGGAGGGTCTTCGGGAAGCGGTCGATTTCAGGCTGTTGGAAGAAATTCCGTTCGAGGAAACAGAAAAGCGGCTTTCCGAGGCGCTTCCGTATGATATCCGCGTTATTGAAGCGGCAAAGCCCGTGATGAAAAATACGGATATCGCCTATGCCGAGTATGAGATATCGGGGGAGCTGGATTATGAAAGGTTTAGTGAGTTTTGCGGACGACCCTCGATCATTACTGAAAAAAAGACCAAAAAGGGAGTTTCCGAAGTTGATTTGAAGCCGAATATCCATGCGCTTGAAATAAGCGATAAAATAACGCTAAGACTTCCCGCGGGAAATGATTTCAACATAAATCCGACGCTTTTGCTCGGAGCGTTTGAGCGCGAATTCGGAAAAATATCGGGAGTAAAAATCATCAGAACTCGTTTTTTTAATTCAAACGGAGAGGTTTTTCGGTAAAATTTGCTTTGTTATTAGTCCTTTTTATAAAAATAATGGAAATTTTTTTACAAATTTGTAATAATTTTTTGGTAAAACTGCTTGAATATTTTAATTGAATATGATAAAATATAAAAAGGATTTTTTGGGGAGTGTAGGATTTGAAGAGAAAAAAGCGGAGTATGAAACAAAGAAATGTCCCCGGGGCGACTGTCGCTCTTTACATAGTAATGGTTGTTGTTATCTTGGGGATCTGCGCGGTAGTGTTTGTTATCGGCTTTAATGCACTGAACAGCAACGAATCTTCAAACAGCAGCATAAGCAGATCGAGTGGGTTCATTCTGCCTAATAATGAGGTCATCAGCTCATCAAGCTCCGAAAACAGCTTTGTGGATTCATCAGACGAGAATAACAGCAGCTCCTCGGATGTACAGAGCGAAAGTTCTTCAAGCGATCAGAACGTCTGGGTTCCGGTTCAAAGCAGTTCCTCGTCGTCCGAAAACACATTGCCGATGAATTTCAGCAAGGAGTTCTTTAAGAACGATCTGTTCATAGGCGACAGCATTTTTACGGGACTTTATCTGTATGAGCATATTGATCAGGAGAATGTCGCGGCAAGGGTCGGATATACCCCTTACGGCGCGTTGAATACGGCGTTTGACGGGCGCGGGATAACGGCGCTTGATTATGCGAAACAGCGTTCTCCGAAGCGAATTTTTATCCTTCTCGGCAGCAACGCGCTGGATTCCTCGGAGATTAACGCGCTTAAAAACAGTTATTCAAATATGCTCACAACCTTTAAATCCGAATTTCCGTCTGCAAAGATATGCTGTATTTCAATTACGCCCGTTGCGCGCAAAACGGATTATGTCAATGTCAAAAATTCCGATGTAAAGCTTATGAATGAATACATTAAAGAGCAGTGTAAGGCGCTTGGGATCGATTATTACGATCTCTGTTCGGTAATAAGCGATGATGACGGATATTTCCTTGAAGAATACGCGGAGAGTGACGGAATGCACTTTAAGTCAAAGACGTACAAGGTCCTGCTGTCCGCGCTTCAGAAAAAATACTCATAAGAAAAACATTAAAAAGGGGAAGTTAATATGAAAAAGAAAATTTTAATCGCGCTTTGCGCGGCGTTTTGCCTTGCGCTTTGCGGCTGTGACGGAGGAGATGATACCAAAAACAATTCGGGTTCATCAAGCTCTGTGAATTCCGAAAAAGACCCTTCGGATAACAATAACAGCAGCGAAACAGCCTCGGTAAAAAACAAAGCGGAACAGCTTCTTGATGAAGTTGATTTTCCGAGTATGGTTGAGGTAAAAGAGGATAAGCTCGAAATTTATTTTGGTATCAATAAGGATGATGTAAGCGAGTTTGCGGCATATATCTGCGGCTCGGGGGCTGCTCCGGATGAATTCGGTATCTTCAAGGCAAAGGACGCCGAGTCTGCCGCGAATATAAAGGCGGCTCTTGATAAGCGTGTTCAGTCTCAGTATGATTTGTTTTCGAGCTATACGCCCGATGCTATGTACCGTTTTGACGACGATTTTGTTGAGGTAAGCGGAACAACAGTCATCTACGCTATTTGCGACAACAACGAAAAGGCTAAAGAAATTTTAAAGTGAATTTTTAAGCAGGGAAATTGTTATGTTTATAGAATGTATTGTGATAATCGGCGTATTTATGCTGATGGAGGTCGTTTTCTTAAAAACGCACCATAAGGTATGGGCATTGGCGATGCTTCCGCTGGGGATAGTGCCTTTGGCTAATATTGTGCTTGAGGTGGTTGTGAAAAGGCTTTTCCACGCGGATATCACGGTTTTTGGCGAGGTATTGATACTTACGATCGCCGTGGCAGTAGAAGCGGCGCTTTTGGGCTTCTGCTCCTCGCTTATTGAAAGCAAGCGTTCAAAAGCTTCGTATGTTTCTATCTCAAACGTTTTTAACATTGCTCTTGCGCTGATTTTTATTCATAATATACTTGTTCGTGCCGACGCAATTTAAACATTAATAAATTTGAACAGTCGATCTGTGCGCTCTCCGAAATCGGGAGAGCGCTTTTTACTGTAAATAAAGTGAATTTGGCTTTAAAAACAAAGCCGCATAATTATTTTTCTCAACTATTGACAAAAATGAAAATATGATGTATAATATATATTGTGGTTTTATAATTTGATAAATACAATTCAAGAGGTATATATGGCAAAAAAATCTGACTATAATGATTTAAAAGCACTTAAAGGTCCGGATCAGGTAAGGCTCAGGCCTGCGGTCATTTTTGGCTCGGACAGTATAGAAGGGTGCAGACACTCCGTCTTTGAGATAATCTCGAATTCTATAGATGAGGCAAGAGAGGGCTTCGGAAGCCGTATTATAATTACGCTTCACGCGGATAAGTCCGTAACGGTAGAAGATTTCGGGCGCGGAATTCCTATAGACTTCAACAAGACCGAGGATAAGTACAATTGGGAGCTTGCGTTCTGTACACTCTACGCGGGCGGAAAATATAATAACAACGCCGGCGAAAACTACTCCTTTGCACTCGGACTAAACGGCTTGGGACTTTGCGCGACTCAGTTCGCGTCGGAATTTATGGAGGTCGAAAGCAAGAACGGCGAATGGAAGTATACCCTCCGTTTTGAAAAAGGCTTTAACGTAACAGAGGTCGAAAAGGGCTTTAAGCGTGAAAAATGCGACGAAACAGGAACAAAGATACATTGGAAGCCCGATTTGGAGGTTTTCACGGATATAGATATCGGCGCGGAATACGTTGACGACATGCTGAGGCGGCAGGCGGTAGTAAACGGCGGCGTTGAGTTTTTGAGGATCGTTGAAAACGAGGACGGAACTTCTGACGAGAAGATTTTCTGCTATAAAGAGGGAATTTTCGATTATCTGAAAGAGTCCGTCGGCGAAGATACGCTTACTGTTCCGCAGTATTGGCACGCGGAAAGAGCTGGAAAAGACCGCGAGGATAAGGAAGAATACAAGCTGAAAATGAACGTGGCTTTTGTTTTCAGCAAGGAAATGCACTTTGTGGAGCATTATCACAACTCAAGCTTTCTTGAACACGGCGGCTCGCCCGACGATGCGATGAAGCGCGCGTTCCAGTCACAGATCGACTCTTATTTGAAAAACAACAATAAGTACAATAAGGGCGAGAAACCTATAAAATGGGACGATGTGGCGGACTGTCTTGTGTTTATTTCGTCCAATTTTTCGACTCAGGCAAGCTATGCAAACCAGACCAAAAAGGCGGTTACAAACGTTTTCATCAAGGATGCAATGACGGATTGGCTCAAACATTCGCTTGAGGTCTATTTTCTTGAAAATCCCGATGAAGCGGTCAAAATTGCCGAAAGAGTTCTTGTAAACAAGCGTTCGAGAGAGAATGCCGAAAAGGTTCGCTCTTCGTCGATCGCGAGCCTTTCCGCGAAGATCGACCTCGCCAACCGCATAGACAAGTTTGTGGACTGCCGAAGCAGGGACATTTCCCGCCGCGAGGTCTATATCGTGGAGGGCGATTCGGCGCTCGGTTCGGTAAAGCTGGCGCGCGACGCTGAATTCCAGGCAGTGATCCCGGTGCGCGGAAAGATACTGAACTGTCTTAAAGCAAGCGCGGATAAGATCTTCAAAAGCGAGATAATTACAAATCTTATCAAGGTTCTTGGCTGCGGTGTTGAGGTTAAATCAAAGGCAAACAAGAATTTAAGCACGTTCAATATTGATAATCTTCGGTGGAATAAGGTCATAATCTGTACCGATGCCGATGTGGACGGATTTCAGATAAGAACGCTCATTCTGACAATGATCCACGAGCTTTGTCCTACTCTTATCGAAAAGGGATATGTATATATCGCGGAATCTCCGCTGTATGAGATCAATACAAAAGAAAAGACCTATTTTGCATATACTGAAGCGGAAAAATCCAAAATTCTCGGAATGGTTGGAGATAAAAAACACACTATCCAGCGTTCAAAAGGTCTCGGAGAGAATGATCCCGACATGATGTCGCTTACGACAATGAACCCGTCTACGCGCCGTCTGATAAAGGTAAAGCCTGCCGACGCGGAAGCTACGAAAAGAATGTTTGACGTTCTTTTAGGTGATGACCTTGTGGGAAGAAAGGATTTTATCCGCGAAAACGGCAGCCGATATCTTGAGGCGGCGGATATAAGCTGATTAGTAATAGGGAAGCAGTACAAAAGTCTTGGGGAAAGGTATCTGGGGAAAATCCTTTCTTCAGAAATGGTTTTCCCAAACAAGAAAATGTGCTGATTACAGAATTTTAAAAGCACTTTATCTATAAGCTGATTAGCTAAACTCAAATTTCAAGGTTAAGTAAAACAGTATTTAAGGTTGTGAAAATTTGAAGAAAAAAGAACAAAAGAAGCCGCAGAAGCAAACGGTTTCGGCGTATATAGAAGGCTCGGGAAAAGTAGTTGAGACAGACATTGTGAGTACTCTCGAAGAGAACTATATGCCGTATGCAATGAGCGTTATAGTATCACGCGCGCTGCCCGAAATAGACGGCTTTAAGCCATCGCACAGAAAGCTGCTCTATACTATGTACAAAATGGGCTTGCTTTCAGGAGCAAGAACCAAATCCGCAAATATTGTCGGTCAGACAATGCGCCTTAATCCTCACGGCGACGCGGCAATTTACGAAACAATGGTTCGCCTTGCGCGCGGAAACGAGTCGCTTTTACATCCGTATATAGACAGCAAGGGCAATTTCGGAAAGGCATATTCGCGCGATATGGCTTATGCCGCTTCGCGTTATACAGAGGCGAAGCTTGAAAGCATAAGCGGCGAGCTTTTTGCGGAGATCGACAAGGACGCTGTCGATATGATGCCGAATTATGACAACACGATGCTCGAACCGTCGCTGTTTCCGGTGAGATTTCCGTCGGTTCTCGTAAACTCAAACTTCGGACTTGCTGTTTCAATGGCAAGCAATATCTGCTCGTTCAACTTAAAAGAGGTCTGCGAAACAACGGTCGCGCTTATCAAAAATCCGCAGCACGACGCTCTTTCAACGCTTAAGGGACCCGATTTTCCGGGCGGCGGACTTATCGTTTATGACGAAGCGGAAATGCGTAAAATATACAGCACGGGTCTGGGAGCGGTAAAGGTTCGCGCGGTCTATAATTTCGATAAGGAAAACAGATGTATCGAGGTCACGCAGATACCTCCGACAACAACTGCCGAGGCTATAATCGACAAGGTCGTTGAGCTTGTAAAGGACGGAAAGATACGCGAGATATCCGACGTCCGTGATGAAACCGATCTAAGCGGGCTGAGGCTTGCGTTTGATCTAAAGAAGGGCTATGAAGCGGACTCGCTTATGCAGAAGCTTTTCAGGCTTACGCCGCTTCAGGAAAACTTTAACTGTAATTTTAACGTGCTTATCGCCGGAACTCCGAAGGTCATGGGCGTTTATGAGATAATAAGCGAGTGGACGGAGTTTCGCAGACAGTGCGTTAAGCGCAGGATATATTTTGATGCTACCAAAAAGAAGGAAAAGCTGCATCTGCTTTTGGGACTGAAGAAAATACTGCTCGATATTGATTATGCCATTCAACTGATTCGCGAAACCGAGGAGGAATCCGAGGTCGTACCCAATCTGATGATAGGCTTCGGTATTGATGAGCAGCAGGCGGAGTATGTCGCGGAGATAAAGCTTCGTCATATAAACCGTGAGTATATACTTAAACGCACGGAGGAGATCGAGTCGCTTCAGGCGGAGATAGCTGAAATGGAAGAAATTCTGAATAGCCCCAAGCGTATTGACAAGGTCATTATAGGCGAGCTTGAGGATATTATAGCAAAGTATTCCCAGCCGCGCAGAACAATGTTCTTATATGATGTATCCGAGGAGGATTATGCTGTTGAAGAACAGCCCGAGGGCTATCCCGTAAATGTATTCTTTACGCGCGAGGGCTATTTCAAGCAGATAACACCGAAGTCGCTCAGAATGAGCGGAGAGCAGAAGCTTAAGGAAAACGATGAGATCGTTTTCAGCGCGGAGGTGTCAAGCAATTCGGAGCTGTTGTTCTTTACGAACAAGTTCCAGTGCTACAAGTCACGCTGTGCGGATTTTCCCGAAACAAAGGCGAGCGTTATGGGCGAATATATCCCCGCAAAGCTCGGCATGGACGAGGGAGAAGCGCCAATATTCTTTGCGGTTACCGAAGATTACAGTGAAACGCTCGTGATATTCTTTAAAAACGGAAAATGCGCGAAGATCCCGCTTTCAAGCTATGAAACCAAAACAAAGCGCAAAAAGCTGTCAAATGCTTTCTCTGATTTGAGCGAAGTTGTTGCGATGTTCGTAATAAAGGACGACGCGGACTTTGTGCTTAAATCTACGGCGGGAAAGGCGATTTTGTTCAACACCGCGCTTGTGCTTGCGAAATCAACGCGCGATACACAGGGCGTTCAGGTCATGCGCCTTACAAAGGCGGAGCTTGCGGCGGCATATATGGCGGACAGCGTGGAGCTTGAAAACCCCGAAAACTATAGGATCAAGACGATCCCCCAGGCGGGAATTTTGGGAGAATTCGAGCAGATGAAGCTCATATAGCGAAAAGGCACACATATTGTTAAACCGAAACAAAGACAAAAATTAAAAGGAGATAAACTATGTTAAGCGATATTGAAATTGCACAGGGCGCGAAAATGCTCAAAATCGGCGAGGTAGCCAAAAAGCTCGGTATTTCCGAGGAGGAGATCGAGCCTTACGGACACTACAAGGCAAAGCTCTCTCAGAAGCTTTTCAACCGTGTTGAAAATACTTCCGACGGAAAGCTGATCTTAGTTACGGCTATAAATCCGACTCCCGCGGGAGAGGGTAAAACAACAACATCCGTCGGACTTTGCGAGGGAATGAACAAAATAGGAAAAAAAGCGTGTCTTGCGCTTCGTGAGCCTTCGCTCGGACCTGTTTTCGGAGTAAAGGGCGGCGCGGCAGGCGGCGGCTATGCACAGGTCGTGCCTATGGACGATATAAACCTGCATTTTACGGGTGATATGCACGCCATTACCGCCGCAAACAACCTGCTTTGCGCGATGATAGACAACCATATCCAGCAGGGAAACGAGCTTAATATCGACCAGCGCAGGATACTTTTAAAACGCTGTCTTGATATGAACGACCGCGCACTCAGGAACTGTATTGTCGGCTTAGGCGGAAAGATAAACGGCGTTCCGCGTGAGGATCATTTCCAGATCACCGTTGCGAGTGAGATCATGGCGATCTTGTGTCTGGCGGCTGATTTGAATGACCTTAAAAAGCGCTTGGGCAATATCCTTGTTGCATACACAAATGACGACAAGCCCGTTTTTGCCCGTGATCTTAATGCTGTCGGAGCAATGACGGTATTGCTTAAAGACGCAATAAACCCGAATCTTGTGCAGACACTCGAAAACAACCCCGCTATTATTCACGGCGGTCCTTTTGCGAATATCGCACATGGCTGTAATTCCGTAAGAGCCACAAAGCTTGCGCTCAAGCTTTCCGATTATACAATTACCGAAGCGGGCTTCGGCTCGGATCTCGGAGCGGAGAAGTTTCTTGATATAAAGTGCCGTTTTGCGGGGCTTAAACCCGACTGTGTTGTTCTTGTAGCGACAATTCGCGCGCTTAAATATAACGGCGGAGTTCCGAAGCAGGAGCTTACAAAGGAAGATCTTGACGCGCTGAAAAAAGGAATTGTGAACCTCGGCGTTCATATTGAAAACATGAGAAAGTACGGCGTTCCAGTGGTTGTTGCTATAAACCATTTTGCGACCGATACTGACGCGGAGATAGCATTTGTACGCGAGTACTGTGATAAAATGGGCGCAAAGTGTGCGTTTTCCGATGTGTTCATGAAGGGCGGGGAGGGAGCTGTCGAGCTTGCAAATGCGGTCGTAAGCGCTATTGACAGCGAAAAGAGCAGCTTTGCTCCGATCTATGACGAAAAGCTTTCTATCAAAGAGAAGCTTGATATTATCGCACGTGAAATCTACCGTGCGGACGGCGTGGTTTATACGGCTGCCGCGGAGAAGGCGATCAAGTCGATCGAGAGCCTTGGGCTTGATAAGGTTCCCGTATGCGTGGCAAAAACACAGTATTCGCTTTCCGACGATCCGACAAAGCTCGGAAAGCCTGAGGGCTTCAAAATTACAGTAAGCGACGTTCGCTCAAGCAACGGCGCGGGATTTGTAGTCGCTTATACGGGCGATATTATGACTATGCCGGGACTTCCTAAGGTGCCTGCTGCGAATAATATCGACATTGACGACAGCGGCGTAATTACGGGGCTTTTCTGATGTTCGCGCGTGTTACGGTAAGTCCCGAGCATACCCTGCGCTTTGCCGAGGAGGTCGGAAAAAGGCTCGAAAAGGGAACCGTCATTCTCTACGAGGGAGACTTGGGCGCGGGGAAAACCACCTTCACAAAGGGTTTGGCAAGAGGACTTGGAATAACCGAAACTGTGACAAGTCCTACGTTTGCGCTTGTAAACGAGTATTACGGCAGACTTCCACTGTTCCATTTCGACCTGTATAGGATAAACAGCGTTGATGAGCTGTATTCGATAGGATTTTTCGATTACCTTGACAAGGACGGGGTCATTGCCGCGGAGTGGAGCGAGAATATCCCCGAGCTTGAAAAAGAGCTTAAGAACGTCGTAAAGGTGCGGATAGATAAGCTTTCCGACACCGAGCGGAGGATATTGCTATTATGGTCTTAGGAATTGACAGTTCAGCCATTACCGCGGGCTGCGCGCTTTATGACGGCAGGAAAATTGTTGCCGAGCAGTTTCTGAACACGCGACATACCCACTCGGAAACGCTTTTGCCGATGATCGAAAATATGCTGAAAAACGCGGAAGTTACACTTTCGGATATCACCAGAATTGCTGTTACAAACGGTCCGGGATCGTTTACGGGACTCAGGATAAGCATTTCGTGCGTAAAAGGCATGGCATTCGGCGCGAAAATTCCCGTTTGTGCTGTTTCGTCCCTCGAAGCGATCGCGTACAATTTTATCGGACTTGACGGAATTATCTGCGCTTGTATGGACGCGCGGTTAAGTCAGGTATATAACGCACTTTTCAGGTCGGAAAACGGCGTTATAACGCGTCTTTGCGATGACAGAGCGATAAAGCTTTCGGAGCTGTCCGACGAGCTTTCAAAGATAAACGGGCGGTTGATCTTCGCGGGCGATGGCGCGGAATTGGCGTATGATTTTACCGAGCGCAAATATGAGCTTGCGCCGCTTGTTCTGCGATATCAGCGGGGAAGCGGAGTATGTCTTGCGGCGGAAAACAAGCCCGAAATTGACCCCGCGGCGCTTATGCCGAGTTATCTGAGGCTTTCGCAGGCTGAGCGAGAGAAACTGAACAAATTACAGGAGGGAAATGTATGATAGCCATTGGCTGTGACCACGGCGGTTTTGAGCTTAAGCTCGCAATTATGGAGCATCTTAAGAGCAGAAGCATTGAATTTGTTGATTGCGGCTGTGACGGAGAAAAGGTTGATTATCCGGATATTGCCGAAAAGACCTGCAAAAAGGTAGTAAGCGGCGAATGTGAAAAGGCGTTTTTGATCTGCGGTACGGGCATAGGAATGTCGATGTCCGCAAATAAGATAAAGGGTATTCGCGCGGCGGTCTGCTCGGATTGGTATTCCGCGAAATACACACGTCTGCATAACGACGCTAATGTGCTTTGCCTTGGCGGAAGAGTATTGGGAGCGGGGCTTGCGCTTGAGCTGGTTGATGTTTTTCTTGATACTGAGTTTGAAGGCGGGAGACATTCGTCAAGAATCGAAAAAGTAATGAAATTGGAGGAAAAGTAAATGGAAAATAATCTTGTGCTTTGCGACCATCCTCTTGTTCAGCATAAGCTGTCGCTTCTGCGTGATAAAAACACAGGTTCTAAGGAATTCAGAGAGCTTGTAAACGAAATTTCCATGTTCATTTGCTATGAAGCAACGCGCGATCTTCCGCTAAAGGACGTAAAGATCGAAACGCCGCTCGCGATTGCTGACGCGAAGATCATCAGCGGAAGAAAGGTCGCGTTTGTTCCTATTATGAGAGCGGGTCTGGGAATGGTTGACGGAGCGCTGGCGCTTGTTCCCGCGGCAAAGGTAGGACACGTGGGGATCTACCGCGACAAAATGCACAATAACACCGCGACCGAGTATTACTGCAAGCTGCCGTTTGATATTGCGAACCGCGAGGTCATAATTATGGACTTAATGCTTGCGACAGGCGTATCGGCTATCAAAACCGTTGAGATCGTAAAGCAGTCGGGCGCGCAGAACATAAAGTTTATGTGTTTGCTGGCTTGTCCCGAGGGAATTAACGCATTTCACAGCGCATTCCCTGATATCGAAATTTTCTGTGGAGCGATAGACAAGGGGCTTAACGAGGAGCTTTACATAATTCCGGGAATCGGCGACGGCTCGGACAGACTGTTTGGAACAAAGTAACAGCTAATAGGGAAGCTTACAAAAAGTCTTTGGAAAAGGCGTGTGGGGAAAAATCTTTCTTCAGAAAGGTTTTCCCCACAAAAATATGCGTAATTTAAAGTATGAAAAGAGCGGCATTTCTGCCGCTCTCTTTATTATACTGAAAAATTTTCAAATTATTAAATGTATTCAAAATTACTTTAGTTATGTGGGGAAAAACTTTCTTCAGAAAGTTTTTCCCCAC
>JAFLUE010000119.1 GCA_022508945.1 Oscillospiraceae bacterium | reverse complement strand
AGTGCGCCTTTGGCGCACTGCGCGGTTTTGAAATTTCTATTTAAATCAATCCGCCAAAACAACGTTCAAAAATCTGCTAAAACAATGTTCAAAAAAACGCCAAAACAACATATTATCAACGAGAAAACCGTACACTGTAAACCGTCTTAGTCCGGAAGCAGATATTTCGAGCGGTAATCGTTGAACTCGTCCATAAACTCGGACTTTTCGAGCTTTTTAAGCTCGTTGATATACTCGTGAGTATCGAGGCTGTTTTCCTTGATCTGGATAAGGCATACGGCTATGTTTGAGCAGTGATCCGAAACTCGCTCGTAGTTTGTAAGCAGGTCTTGCAGGATAAAGCCAAGCTCTATTGTACATATCCCGTTTCTCAGGCGCTCTACGTGGCGGTTTTTAAGCTCTGTGCGGATACCGTCGATAACGTCCTCGAGCGGCTCTACCTCTTTTGCGAGAGCAACGTCGTTATTAAGGAACGCCCTGAGCGACATATCGAGGATCTCGCGCAGCGCCGCGGTCATGACCGCCATTTCCTTTTCGGCGGCGGGCGAGAATTTTATCTTTTTGTCGTGCATCTCCTCGGCGGCTTCGGTTATGTTTACCGCGTGGTCGGAGATACGCTCGAGATCGCCGATGGTATGGAGCAGACTTGATACCGCTTGGCTGTCGCTTACGGACAGATCCTTTGAGGCGACCTGTAAAATATACGAGCCTATCTTATCCTCATATATATCTATTGTGTTTTCGTTTTCAACTATTTCCGCGGCAATTTTCGCGTCATAATCGTTTACCAGATCTATCGCCATAAGCACGGTCTTGTGCGTCAGCTCAGCCATTTTATACGCAACGTTCTTGCACTGCTCGATAGCGACGGCGGGGGTATTCAGCAGACGCTTGTCCAAAATAGGCATTTTCGCCTCTCCGTCCTTGCTGTCGCGGATAGTAAGACACGCAAGCTTTTCGAGCTGTTTTGTAAACGGCAGGAACATTAGCGTAGCCAAAATATTGAAGCATGAATGGACGACCGCGATTCCGACAGCGTTCAGATTGTCGTTTACAAACGGAATGTCGATGAGCGCCGTGACAAGATAGAACAGCGCCAAGAATACTATCGTTCCTATGAGGTTGAAGTAAAGATGGACTATGGCGACCCGCTTTGCGGCTTTATTTGCGCCGATAGACGAAATAAGCGCCGTAACACAGGAGCCGATGTTCTGTCCGAGAAGAATGGGGAGCGCGATCTTGTAGGTTATCGTTCCCGTCTGGTTTGAGATCGACTGCAAAATTCCGATCGAAACGGACGACGACTGAAGGACAGCGGTAAGGACAGCGCCCGCAATAACTCCCAAAATGGGATTTGAGAACATCGCCATAAACTGCGTGAATTCGGGAACGTCTTTAAGCTTTTCGGACGCGCCCGACATCATATTCATTCCTATCATTAAAAGCGAAAAGCCTACCAAAATATGTCCTATGGTCTTTTTCTTGTCGGATTTTGTGAACATCGCGAAAATTATTCCGATAACGGCGATGATTGTTACGACGGTATTGAAATTCAGTACGCTCATTATTCCCGAAACTTCCGAGCCGGCGAGCGACGAAAGGCTTACGAGCCATGCCGTGGCGGTCGTTCCGATATTCGCGCCCATTATTACGCTTATGACCTGTGACAGCTTTAAAAGCCCCGAGTTTACGAAGCCCACCATCATGACCGTGGTAGCCGCCGATGACTGTAGCAGCGCCGTTACTGCCGCGCCGAGAAACACTCCCTTAATGGGGTTTGACGTCATTTTATTCAGCAGGACTTCTATTCGGCTTCCCGCGAATTTTTCAAGCGAGGCGCTTAATGTGTGCATTCCGAACATAAACACGCATAAGCCCGCGATCATTGACAACACATCTTGAAAGCTCATACTTTACTCCCAAAGGCTATTTAACTTCTTGTCGATTTATATACTTTTTGCATACCATTTATATTATACAAGACTTTTTAAAAAAAGTAAAGTATTTTCACACAATTTTTCCTCAATTTTCGGAAAACGCAAATTTGTTTTAGTTTTCAAGAAATTATTTGTGATTTTTTAACAACAGTCTATTTCAGTTCTTTGCGGTTGCCGTTTTTGTCAATATAATACCGATTTTTTTCCATGCTTAAGAATATGACCATATCGACTATCCAGCCTACCGTAAAAAGCCCTCCGGTAAGCAGCCACAAAAGTCCCGTTTTGAATTTCCCTTCATAGAAGCGGTGTATTCCGAGAGTCCCGAAGAAAATGCACAAAAACAGGCTTATCCATTTATTCCGCGGGTTTGAGCCTACAGTCATCCGATTTACGACGACCGTTTTTCCCGGCTCGGCTTTTAGCAGCTCGACCTGTCGCCCGCAATATGTGCAAACGACCGCGTCCATGGGTATCCTTTTCCCGCAGAATTTGCAGAATTTCTTTCCGTCGTTATACTCGACGTGAATGCTCAAATCGGGATCCTGAGCGCCGCTTTGTCCGCTGTTTTGCACATCACTTCGGATATCGCGGGGATCGTTTTGTTTCGGAGCTTGTCGATCGTTGTTTTGCGAAGCGTTATTCTGATTCGGATTCGGGTATATCTCGTTTGCGGAATCATCCCGTTCAAAATTAAATTCGGGAAACGCCGAAGCGGTATGCTCGGCGAAGCTGTTCCGAATATTAGGATCATTTGCGGCTTGGCTTATTTCGTTCGGGTTTCCGCCGGGATAATACTCGCCTGTTTCGGGGTCTGTCCAGCCTTTTTTCCTAAGGCTGACTTTTTTGTTTTCGTCGTCCATTGGTTTCTCCTTATACTTATTTCCGATTATTAAGCGCCCAATAATCAAGCAAAGGCTTTTATCTACAAACTTTTTTGCCTGCGCTTTGATCGGAGATCAGTATTTATCAGCCGTTGATCCCAAACATCGAAGCGATCCACTTATATACCGTTCGAGGCAAAAAATTTAACGTAAAACTGTCCGCTGCCAAGATAAGCCCTATTATAACGGTCACGCTCGTAAGGAATATCCCCCAGCGCTTTGCGGGAGAAAGCTCCTCCTGAACCTTTGGGACGCGGTATTTTTTTATTTTGATGATCTTTGCTATCGCCATAAAAAAGCCGACTATTATCAGCAGCGTCATGAATATCAAAACACCGATATATATTCCGACGGCGGGGGTGATCTCCGCCTCCCTGCCCGAGGTTGAATAGGTAAGGAACTTTCCTACGCTTTCGTCGGTAAGCAGCAGCAAAAGCGTCGCCGCAATGCTGTTGAACATCGCGTGGAGAACGGTTGTGGTAATTATGCTTTTCGTGTTTACCGCGATATATCCCAAACATATTCCGAGTACGGTCGCATAGAAGAATTGCGCGAAATTCGCGTGGGTAAGTCCGAAAAGCAGTCCCGAAATGAAGATCGCGACGCCGTTTCCGTACGGGCGCATACTTTCGAGAACTATACCGCGAAACCAGAATTCCTCCACAATAGGCGCAAGTATCGCCATCTGGAAAAACAGGATAATTCCGCATATAAGATTTGGCGCGGCAAAATCGTTTACGGTATTGAAGCTTTCGTTCATATCCACATCCTTGAACAGCCGCGAGACAAGGATAGTGATAATGTTTGTCATTATTCCGAGAGAGTAGAGCGCGGGGAACATTCCGAGCGCGCGCCCGAAATACTTCGGCTTTTGGTAGCTTTGTTTGCCGACGGTTTTAGGCGGCAGTTTGAAAATAAGCAGCGTAAGAACGATAGGAACAACATTCAAAAAGAAAATCGAAATAAGCGACCTTAAAATATACGAAAGAGTTACGTCCATATCCGAAAGCACCGGCACAAGCAGGCTCGTCAGAATTTCACCGATCCCGCGCGCGCAGAAAATAACTATGACCATAAGCCCGAGCTTAAAGCTTACGGACTTAAAGCCCGCGCGATAATCCGTGGCTTTGGCGGCTGAGTCCGCAGCGGGATTCTCCGGCTTCGGTTCTTCGGGATTCAGTTCCTGGTTGTTAAACAATTCATCGGACATGATTTATGCTCCTATCAATTTATGATACTCGGCGATCTCCGTTACGATCTCTTCGGCGGCTTTGCCTTCACAGGAGACCTTTATGTCGCCGTATTCCTCGTAGAGAGCCTTTCGGTTTTTATAAACGTCATCTACGCTCTGCCCGGGGCGCATGGCGATGCCTCTGGTCTTTATGTTTCTGAGCCTCGGAAGAAGCTCCTCGGAGGGAAGCGAAAGATAATATACCGAGCCGTTTTTCTTAAGATGAAGCATTGCCTCGCGGCTGTATACGGCGCTTCCGCCCGTAGCTATCACTGTGTTCTGCGTTTCAAAAACGGAAAGAATAGCGCGTTCTTCCGCGATACAAAACGCGTCAAGCCCGTCGCTGTCGATAATATCCTGCAAAAGCCTGCCCGTTTGGCGCTGGATAATAAGGTCTGTGTCTACAAACTCAAAGCCGAGGGATTTTGCGAGAAGAACGCCGATGGTTGATTTTCCCGCGGCAGGCATTCCGATAAGCACAATGTTTTTCATGCTGTCCTCTTTTCTTAGGGAGCGCGGCGCTCCCGTTTTTGTAAATTACCGTTCTGTTAATCGGGATCGAACGCCCTGTGACGGTCTGTTATCTTCCCGTTATACTCCGTATATGTTATCAGCTCATAGCGGCTCTTTTCCTCGTTATAGGATATCTCATATTCACCGATGTCGCCGTATGAGTTTATGATCTTTTTAAAGAACACACCGTAAGTCCTGCACACATATATATCATATTTGTAGGACTTGCTGTTGGGAGTATATGCTGTGATAACTGCCGCCGGGCTTCCGTCAAGAGTTATGTCCTCTTTAACATAAGATGTATCGCCGCCGAATATATCGGGCAGGTAGCATACGGCTATAACCGAGGTCATAATAACCGCTACAGCAAATATCATGGCGTAGATCATCTTATAGCTTTGGCTTTTTGCCTTTGCGGATATCACCAGACAAACCGCCGCCAACACCGCCACAGCCAGAAAAAACGGCGTGATTATGATGAACGGGTAATTAAAAAAATACGCTCCCAAAAGGATACGGATATCCTTAGAGTAAAGTATGGTAATGACCCCGTTTAACAGCATGGAAATGATCGTAAGGGTGATAAGCAGGGTACTGCACACTTTATATCCGGGCGACGCGTTAAGTCTTTTGGTCTCCTCAAGGTTTTTCATCAGAATCTCACCTCGTCAAGGCTCATGGTCGCGTATGCGTTGAGGTTTGTACCTGCGATATTCCCGGCGTTGAATTCGTAATACCCCTGACATCCTATCATCGCCGCGTTGTCGCCGCAAAGCGAGATCGGCGGAACGTAAAGCTCCATTCCATACTTTTCCGCGGCAGCCGAAAGAGCGTTTCTCAGTCCGCTGTTTGCGGCAACTCCGCCCGCGAGCGCTATTTTTTTGCAGCGGTTTTCGAGCGCTGCGGCAATGAATTTTTCCGTAAGCATTTCGCAAACGGTGTTCTGAAAGCAAGCCGCAAGAGAATTTATATCAACGTCTTCCCCGCGCTGCTGAGTATTGTGGATAAGGTTTATGACGGCGGTTTTGAGTCCCGAAAAGCTGAAATCATACGGGTTTGGGGTATGGGGCTTCGGGAGCTTGTACTTTGCGATGTCGCCGAGCTTTGAGGCGTTGTCGATAAATATACCGCCGGGATACGGAAAGCCCATAGCCCGAGCGGCTTTGTCAAACGCCTCTCCCGCCGCGTCGTCGATCGTCCTTCCGAGAGTTTCAAACTCGGTATAGCTCTTCACATTTACAATGTGGCTGTGGCTTCCCGAAACGACAAGGCACATATACGGCGGCTCAAAATCCTTGTGCGCGAGGTAGTTCGCGGCGATATGTCCGCGTATGTGGTGGACGGGAATTAAAGGTTTTCCAATCGAAAACGCAAGTCCCTTCGCGAAATTTACGCCGACCAAAAGCGCCCCCACAAGCCCCGGAGCGAACGAGACCGCTATCGCGTCAACGCCGCCCGCGGTCATTCCCGCCTTTTCGAGAGCCTCGTTTACGACTCCGCAAATGCTCTCGCAATGCCGTCTTGACGCGATCTCCGGAACAACGCCGCCGTAGAGACGGTGTTCTTCTATCTGAGTAGCGACTACCGACGAGATCATCTCGCGTCCGTCGCGTATTACGGCAGCCGCCGTTTCATCACATGAGCTTTCTATAGCTAATATATCCATTTTGTTCACCTTATTTAAATAAAAATTTCAAAACCGCGCAAAGCTGCGCTTTGCGCTATCTAAGCATTGCTTCACAC
>JAFLUE010000118.1 GCA_022508945.1 Oscillospiraceae bacterium | reverse complement strand
CTTGTGCATTTAAAGAACGCTTCCCAGCCGATTGAAGTCACGCTGTCAGGAATTGCTACGCTTTTAAGACTTTCACAATACTGAAAAGCATAATTGCCGATCACGGTAACGCCATCGGGAATCGTTATGCTTTTAAGGCTTTTGCAGTACCGAAAAGCAGAATTGCTGATTGAGATCACACCGACGGGAATTTTTATGCTCGTAAGACATGAACAGCTTTCAAACGCGCTTTCGCCAATCGTTTTTACGCCGTCGGGGATCACTATGCTTGTAAGATTATAACAGTCGTAGAAAGCCTTATCACCAATTGAAGTTATACCGTCTGGAATAACAACTTGTGTCGCGTCCTTACGACAACCGACAACGGTATTATTTACTATTTCCAATGCGTCTTTATTGCTATCAGTATTATTGGAATTGCTGTCGGGATAATAACTGGTGCTGCTTTCGGAACTATCGTAGGGATAATTATCGGTGCTGTTTTCGGAACTATAGTCGGTATCAATATCCGGTTTACTATCGAAATTGCTGTCTGAACCATTACTGTCTTTATAATCTTCGTATGAGCCGTCGGAGTCACTCCACAGATCATCAAGCCACCTTGAAAAACTGCTGCACCCGCAAAGCGTAACTGCCGTCAATACAGTAAGCGCCACCACGCCTAATTTTCTTAATTTCATAAAACTGCCTCCAATATAAAATCCGACATTTCTACGATTATTTTACCATAAAAACACAGTGTCAGACAATCGGCTTTATGCCTAAAATTATGCCGGATTGTATGTAAATCATGTATATAATACACAAAAAAGATTTGCGAAACGTTGAGATGTAAACAGTAAAGATTGCCATAAAAATTTTGTGGAATTACATCTTGACGAAAGGTAAAAATAATTGTATAATAAGTATAATATACGATAAAGGGGGCTGTTTATGGAAAACAATGAAAATGTTATCGCAAAAAGACAGGCGAAGACCGTCTACCGCGAAGGAAACAAATGCATAAAGGGCTTTGGAAGCGAGTTTACAAAGTCAGATGTGTTAAACGAGGCGCTCAGCCAGTCGAGAGTTGAGGAAACGGGGCTGAAGATACCGAAGATACTTGATGTTACCGAGATCAACGGTCAGTGGTCTATTGTATCGGAATTTATTGAGGGAAAAACGCTTTCAGCACTTATGAAGGAATATCCCGAAAAACGCGAAGAGCATATTAATCTGCTGGTCGATCTGCAGGTCGAGGTCCACTCAAAATGCAATAACCTGCTTATTAAACTGAGAGATAAGCTTCACCGCGAGATATGTAATTCGGATATCGAAGCGACAACACGCTATTATCTTCACGCAAGGCTTGAGGGGATGCCCAAACACAACAAGATATGTCACGGGGATTTCTGCCCGTCAAACATTATAATTACCGACGACGGAACACCGTACATAATAGACTGGTCGCAGGTTTCTCAGGGAAACGCTTCGGGAGACGCGGCGTGGAGCTATCTTACGCTTTGTATGTCGTGGGGCGAGGAAGCCGCGGAGCGTTATATAACTTATTTCTGCGAAAAAGGCGGGATAGACAGGCAGTATGTGCAGAGGTGGATCCCGATCGTCGCGGCGGCGCGGCTTTCGCTTGAAAAACCCGAAGAACACGATTTTCTTTTGAAATGGGCTAATGTAGTTTGATTTATTGAGGATTGAATATGAGAAAATTTGATACTAAGGTTCAGCACCTGAAATACAAGGTTTTAAGAGAGGTTGCTCATCAGGCTTGGGAAGGCACATTATACGATAATCTGCTGGATATTCCGAAAATAATCGTCCCGACAAATACCCCGACAATGCGCTGCTGTGTATACAAAGAGCGTGCGATCCTCGCGGAGCGCGTTAAGATCGCGATCGGCGGCGATAAGGAAAACCCAAACGTTATTGAAGTTATCAACACAGCGTGTGACGAGTGTCCTGTGGGCGGATTTGAGGTCACAAACGCGTGCAGAGGGTGTCTTGCACACCGCTGTGAGGATGTATGCAAGTTTGGCGCTATCTCGTTTGACCGTAATCATGAGGCGCAGATCGACAAGTCAAAATGTAAGGAGTGCGGAGCTTGTGCAAAGGTTTGCCCGTACACGGCTATTGTAAGCAGAAAGCGTCCATGTCAGAGCGCCTGCAAGGTCAAGGCAATAACAATGGACGAAAACCGCGCGGCAGAGATTGACAACTCAAAATGCATTTCGTGCGGAGCTTGTGTTTATATGTGTCCGTTTGGGGCTATTATGGACAAATCGTACATAATTAACGTTGTGGATATGCTTAAAAAGAGTGACGAACGCAACGACCACAGAGTATACGCCGTTATTGCTCCCGCGTTTGTAAGCCAGTTCAGCTACGCAAAGCCCGGACAGGTAGTTGCGGGGCTTATAAGGCTCGGCTTCCACTCGGTCGTAGAGGTGGCGCTCGGAGCGGATATTGTCGCGAAGGCGGAATCCGCCGAGCTTGCGGAAAAGGGATTTTTGACAAGCTCGTGCTGCCCTTCTTTCGTTGACTTTATCCACAGTAACTTCCCCGATATGGTTGATAAGATCTCGCACAATCCCTCGCCGATGGCGGCTATCGCAAGGTTTATCAAAAAAGCGGACGACAAAGCGAAGGTCGTATTCATAGGTCCCTGCACGGCAAAGAAAATGGAAGCGCAGAAAGACGAGGTAAAGCCGTATGTTGACGCGGTCCTGACTTTTGAGGAGGTTCAGGCGCTGTTTGACAGCCGCGATTTTGATATAACCGAGCTTGAAGAAGAGCCCCTCGACGGCGCATCGTATTTCGGCAGGCTTTTCGCAATGAGCGGCGGTCTTACGGGCGCGGTTGAGGAAGCCATCAAGGAGCAGGAACTCGATGTTGAGCTTAAAGCCTGTGTTTGCAACGGTATCGAGGAATGCAAGGTCGCGCTGCTTAAAAAGAGCAAAAATATGCTCGATGCGAATTTCATCGAGGGAATGGCGTGCGTGGGCGGCTGTATAGGCGGCGCGGGCTGTGTGACTCACGGCGAGAAAAACAAAGCGGAAATCGACAAGTACGGAAAAGAGGCTCACGAGCAGACGATCCTCGGGGCAATATCCAATCTTGAAAAGCAGGAGCAAACTGTGTAATACTAATCTCCCATTAAAAGTGTACAAAGATTTTTGTTCTACCTCTCTTAGAGATAGGATATAATTTGTCTGATTTTAGTTGGAGATTAGTATAAGCAGTTCATAAAATTCAGCAAAACAGAAAACGATCCCCGTTCAGAAGAGCGGGGATCATTTTTAACCAAAAACTTTGTCCATTGTTTAAGCGTATATGTTTGGTACTGTATGATAACACGTTATTATACTTAGGCAACACCGCACAAAGACCGCCTGACGGCTTTGCACGCGTCTTGCTTATACGCATTATGCGATGCGCGCAAAACGCTTTTCCGTCATCTTGTCCAAAAACTCCTTGACTTACGCCGGTAAGCCTGCATCGTTTTTAGACAAGCGTTTTGACGAAGTCATAATGCGCTGCCGGAAAAATCTGACAGCGCATTACGCATACGATCTTTGTGCGGTGTTGCCTTAACTAAGGCTGTTGTAGCGCCTGATCTTCTCGACTATCTCGGGCGGGATAGGCTCAGGCTCAAAAACAGGACGGTTTATATAATAGCCCTGAATAAGATCCACGCCGCATGAAATAACGGTTCTCAGCTCGTCCTCGGTCTCTACGCCTTCCGCCAGGATAAGAATATTCTTCGTTTTGACAAGCTTTATCAGGTTTGTTATTATCATTCGGCGGCTTACGTCCTTGTCACAGCCGCTGATAATCGAGCGGTCGATCTTTACGATATTAGGCTGGATAGTTATCAGCGCGTATTCGCTGTTGTAGCCGGTCCCAAAGTCATCGAGAGCAATCTGAGCGTTCCACTTTTTCATACGCCTCTTTTTACGTTCATTATACTCCTCGTTTTCGCTCTCTCCCTCAAGCACCTCAAGAACGATCTGTGACACAAGATCCTTATACTTTACTTCAAGCTCATCAGCAACGTAAGGCTCGATCGCGCAGTTGGAAAGCGAATTTATAAAGATGTGACAATCCTTGGGGATATTTCCCGCATCGATCTGTTCTTTGAAGTCCTTCAGAGATTTTGTCCATGTAAGATATTCAATTTCGTTCATACGCGCGCTTGCTTTCGCAATTCTAATGAGGTCAAGCGGCGTTTGAAGGATCGTGGATTGAGGACGGATAAGCGCCTCATAACCGTAGACCTCTCCTGTGTGGGCATTTACAATGCTGTGGAAAGCATAGCGCACACTGCATTCATCAATGATACGCTCCATTTCCTCGACGCCCGTAAGCAGCACCGCGTCGCGGTTGTAGGCAGTCATATCGAACTCGGCTACCCCGCCCTTTTGGCTCTGTTTTATGGTATACATCGCGAAATCCGCATACTTCATCATCATTTCATAGTTATTCGCATCGTCGGGATACCACGAAAGCCCCGCGCTTGCGCGCAGCTTGAAATGAGTTCCGTCGGCAAGCAGACAATAACTCGCCCGCATCTCAGTGCGAACATTTTCTATGATCCCTCTGATCTCGTCCTTCGAGCTGAAGCCATGGAAACAAACGTTGAACTCGTCGCCCGAAAGTCTTGAAACAAACGCTCCGCAATCTCGGAATTTTTTGAGAACATTCGCGGCGGTCTTAATATAATCGTCGCCGAAGTCATGACCGTATGTATCATTTACATACTTAAGATTATCGAGGTCGATCATTAAAATCGCAGCAACACCGAGCTTTGCCGGCTCGCGGAAAAGCTCATCCAAACAGCGGTAATATGCCTTTCGGTTGAGAAGTCCCGTCAGTCCGTCATAGTCGCGTTCATACTCAATACGCTGCTTTTCCAGCATCTCGTCTGTGATATCTTGTAAAATGCCTATGCTCTTGTTCATATTGCGGATAAGCGATAAGCGCCTCCAGACCTGTTCGCCGTTTTCATGTTCTATACAGTAATCCTTTACATATTCGGCAGCCGTATATCCTACGGACGATTCAAAGCTTTCTGTTATGGCTAATCTTGTTTCACGCTCGATAATGTTATTGAGGAAGCTGTCGCGGCTCATCACAACATCCTCGTTCTTGTCCATATCAAAATTGAGCAGTTGAAGAAGGCTCTGTCCCACAAACACCGAATCATCGGCGCGGTCATACATAAACGTACCAAGACCAACGTTGGCTATTCTTATCATCTGCGATACCTGTGAGGCATAAGCCTGAACATTTATCTGAAGCTGTGTAATAGCGTCGGTCATAGCGTCAAGCTCGTAGATATTAGACGGAGAAAAGCGAACGACATGGTTATAATAGCTGCTTGAGTTCATTGTCTTGATAGCCGAAGTTATAGGCTTTACGACCGCGCGGCACACCAGGACAACTATCACAATGCTTATAGCTAATGATATCCCCGCCGAGATCAACAAAGATCTCGAAAGTATAGTAAGCGGCGCGAGGACACTGTTTCTGTCCGCAACGGAGATAAGCGCCCAGCGCTCGTAATAGTAGGGACTGTCATAATTATAAAGGCTTATGTACTGAACATTTCCCGCAAGCTCTATGCCATTCTCGGGCTTAAAGCCTCTGATATTTTCCGCGATCGCATCGCCTATGTCTATTTCGCTTTTATTTCCTACCAGCCGCGTGAATGCAGCTCCCGAATGGGTAATAATATCAAACCTTGTTGAGTTGTCAATATTATGTGCAAGAACATAACATGCTGTCTGGCTGATAAAGTCATTTGAGGGTATCCTTGACAAGATCGAGGTTTCCGTAAGTCCTATCCCTATAACGCCGTAAACCGTTCCGTCATTATAAACCAGCGGAACGGTATATTTCATGCTTGCCACGGTGCCTCTCGAGGGGCTTGAAAATCCGCTCCAATAGCCCAGATCGCTTTTTTGAGGATTATTTCGGGCGGTCTCAAGGGTCTTGAAATAGAAATCATCCGCCTCGTTCGGCTCGAAATGCAGCTTCCAGCCCGAATCCAGAGCTATGCCGTATTTTACCGAAATATTGGAAAAGCCTATTTCCATCATCAGATCGCTGTAGCCGGAGTCTGAGGTTGAGTCCAGATCGCGCAGATACATCGCCGCGCGGGTAGATTCCTTTCCGACGTCTTCGTTATACAGATCGCCCGTGTCTAAAATGAGATAAACGTCGTTTGCTGTGCTTCGGCGGAGCAGGTAAATAAGGCTGTCCACAGACTCTTCCATAATAAGCCTGTCAATGACCTTATCCGTTTTAAGCGCGGAAATATCCTTCCCGCGTGATCCAAGGATCTCCCCGACAATACTATTCATCTTTTCGGCGGATTCCTTGACAAAAGGTGTCTTTTGCTGAAGCTCGGTCTGAATATAGTTTTTTCTGTTTTCGGTTTTCTCTATAAGAGTATTATACGCATAGCTGCGAACATAAGAAAACTCACCGCT
>JAFLUE010000117.1 GCA_022508945.1 Oscillospiraceae bacterium | reverse complement strand
ATTACGTTATTTTTGAGAGTATATACAGACTGACGCACTCGGTGAGCTGAGTGCGTTTCGTCATCAAACCCTAACTGTTGACGGTCTCTAACCTCTTATTTCTGACTTCTTACCTCAAAACGCAAAATTTTTCTCGAAAAGTCCTTGTCAAATACAGGGCTTTGTGATATAATAAATGTGTATAGCGATATTTAGTGAAAATGGAGGAGAGCGCTGTGGACATTATAACGGAACTTAAAGCTTTAGGAGCAAATATTGACGAGGCAATGAACCGCTTTATGAACAACAAGGAGCTTTATCAGAAAATGCTTTTAAAGCTTCCGCCGAATATCGAAAAACTTCCCGTGCTTAGCTTGATCGAAACGGGAGATAACGAAGGCGCTCTCGCGAACGCCCATACGCTGAAGGGTATTATGGGAAATCTTTCGATAACTCCGCTTTACGAGGGTTATACAAAGATCGTAGATCTTTTCAGAGCGGGTAAGCCGCAGGAAGCGCAGAGCGTTCTTGAGAGCATTCTGCCTGTCCAGGAGGATATTGTTGCTTGTATAAACAAATACTGCTGATGTGATTTGATTGAAGGTGATTGATATGAAGAGAAGTATCCTGATCGTTGATGATATGGAGATCAACAGAGAAATGCTCGCAGAAGCGTTCAAGGGCAAGTATGAGGTCATCGAGGCAAGAAACGGCAAGGAGGCGCTTAAATATATCGAGGATACGTCGCGCGATATAGCGGCGGTCCTGCTTGATATGTTTATGCCCGAGGTTGACGGAATGACGGTATTGAGGAGAATGAACGAAACGGGCGAGGTAGAGCGTGTTCCCGTGTTCATTATTACCGCCGAAAACAACGAGTCCATGCTTGTGGAGGCATATCGCCTGGGCGCGGTCGATGTTATCATAAAGCCGTTTATGATGACCTTCGTAAGATGCAGGATCGAAAATATCATAGAGCTTTTCAGCAACAGAAACGGTCTCGAAGAGGTCGTAAACGAGCAGGTAAAGAAGCTCAGCAGATTCAGCCAGTCTATGGTTGAAGCGCTCGCAAATCTCGTTGAGTTCAGAGAGTGCGAATCTGGCGGGCATATAAAGCGCATATGCGGGCTTACGGAGATACTGATGAATAAGGTCAGCAGTATGTATCCCGAATACCGTTTGCCGAAAGAGGAGATCGACAAGATCGTAAGCGCATCTGTTCTTCATGACGTCGGAAAGATCGCTATCCCCGATAATATACTTAACAAGCCCGGAAAGCTCACCTCCGAGGAATTTGAGATAATGAAAAAACACGCCGCGAAGGGCTGTGAGATACTTAAGAAAATGCCGCATATCCTCGAGGACGGCGTATATAACTACAGTATAGATATTGCCCGCCACCACCACGAGCGCTGGGACGGAACGGGCTATCCCGATAAGCTTGCGGGGGATAAAATCACTATCTGGTCACAGGTAGTTTCGGTCGTTGACGTTTATGATGCGCTTGTATCACAGAGAGTTTACAAAAAGGCATACGACCACAATACCGCCGCGAAGATGATAATGGACGGCGAGTGTGGAGCATTCAACCCTAAGGTGCTTAAAGCGTTCGAGCTTTCGCTCATAAAGATACACCAGAAGCAGGTAGAGCTTTCCGTTAAAGACCGCGTTAAGGCTTATGAATCGGCGAGACTGCTTATTGTTGACGATTCCGAGATCGACCGCACGGTTCTTAAAAATATCCTCGAGCCGGATTTCCAGACGATAGAGGCTGTAAACGGATATGAGGCTCTTAAGATACTCGGAGACACAAATCTTCCGAAGATCGACGGAGTTCTGCTCGATATATCCATGCCGATCTTAGACGGCTTTAACGTACTTAAGCTCATTCGCGACAGCGGTTCTCAGATCCCGATCGTGCTTATGACCTCCGAGGCGACAAAGGAAAACGTTGAGAGGGGAATGCAGTATAACATTCTCGGATTTATCAGCAAGCCGTTTGATCCTCAAACAGTTATTTCAAAGCTCCGTACGATCTATAATATTCCAACCGAAGTTGAGGAAGAGGAAAAGCAGCCCGAGAAGAAGCCCAATACTCTGAGCGAGCTTGACGTAAGCGCGTCAATGACATATTATTCACAGCTCAAAAATGTGTATCTGAGCTATCTTAATAATGTAAACCGCGACAGCGAGCAGTATCAGAGAGTTTCGGACATTCTCGCGATAATGCTTGAGGAATACGCGGATCAGAACAAAAAGCACGATCTTGACAGAGATCATATAATGCTTATAAGCAGCGCCGCGTACTTCTACGATATAGGCTTAATGGGTATTCCGGACGAAATTGTAAAAAACCATACCACTATAAGCGACGGTCTGATAATATACGAGGATCACGCCAAGATCGGCGCGTATATTGTCCGCCTGAACAAGGACAAGGCGTGCAGCTTTTTTGTTGACGCGTGTGCTGAGATCTGTATGCACCACCACGAGAGGAACGACGGCAGAGGATATCCTCATAAGCTCAGCGGGACCGACATTACATATTACACGAATATGACAAGGCTTTGCATTGAGTTTGACCGCTTGTTCTTCAAGCGCTCGGAGTACAACGATCTGCAGTTTGAATTTGTCATGAAAGAGCTTGATGTTGACCGCGGCAGGTTCGACCGCGAATATGTCAATATCCTCAAAAGCTGTCATATGGAAATTGAAAATTATTACAGGCATTTTAACGAGATAATTAAGTAAACATAAATAAAGCCCCGAAGCAGTTTTATTTGCTGCTAAGGGGCTTTATTTAATTCGTTGCAAATTGTAAAAAAATTTACGAATTACGCATTACGCGCTCATTTAAAGTATTCGATTCCGCTCTTGAAAATAGGCTGGTCTTTGTTTCCGTCAACGTTTTTCGCCACATGATCCGTAAGGCGCTCGGTGTGTCCCATTTTTCCGAGAACACGTCCGTCGGGGGAGATAATTCCCTCGATCGCGCACATAGAGCCGTTGGGGTTATAGCGGGTGTTCATTGAAGGCTCGCCCTTTATATCCACATACTGCATAGCGACCTGACCGTTGTCAATAAGCTTTCTGAACGTTTCTCCGCTTGCGATAAAGCGTCCCTCGCCGTGTGAGATAGGTATTGCGTGGATATCTCCGACCTTGCAGTTCGCAAGCCACGGCGACTTGTTTGTGGTGATTTTTGTGTAAACAAGCTGCGACTGGTGGCGTCCGATCTTGTTGTAGGTAAGCGTGGGGGAGTTTTCCGTCGCGGGAACGATATGTCCGAACGGCACAAGTCCGAGCTTTATAAGCGCCTGGAAGCCGTTGCAGATGCCGAGCATAAGTCCGTCGCGCGCGTAGAGCATATTTTCTACTTCCTCGGTGATTTTCGGATTGCGGAAGAACGCGTTTATAAACTTCGCCGAGCCTTCCGGCTCATCGCCGCCCGAAAAGCCTCCGGGGATAGCGATTATCTGCGCTTTGGAAGCAAGCTTCGCAAACTCGTTTACGCTTTCCTCGATGTCGTTTGCGGACAGGTTCCTTATAACGAATATCTCCGATGTTCCGCCATATCTTTCAAACGCCGCGGCTGTATCATATTCGCAGTTTGTGCCGGGGAATACGGGTATAAGTACCTTCGGGCTTGCGAGCTTGGGGGAGATGTGCGTCGTAAGAAGCTCGCAGCCGTCCGTACATGAGATCTTCTCGATCTCGGGGAGGAAGCTTGTTTTCTGCCTGAAGACAGGCTCCAAAACATTGTCCCACTTTTCCTCAAGCTCGGAAATATCGAGCGTTACATCTCCGTTTATAAGCTTATAGTCAGCGGAGGTCTCGCCTATGACCATAACGTCCGCTTCCTTGAAATCATCTTCAAGCTCAAGCACAAACGCTCCGTAAACGGGAGTAAACAGCTCGTCATCCGAAAGATTTTCGAGCTTTGCTCCGACGTGATTTCCGAGAGTCATCTTGAATACTGCCTCAGCAACTCCGCCGTTCGCAACGCTTCTTACCGAAACAGCCTTTTTGTTTTTTATCAGGCGCTCTACGGTTTGGAAAACATTCTTTACGCTCTCAAAGTTGGGGATCCCGTTTTTGTCATATTCCGGAGCGATATATCCGATCTTGCTGAACGGTATCTTGAACTCCGAGGAAATAATGTTCTTTGCGTTTGCCGTGCATACCGCAAATGAAACGAGGGTAGGCGGAACGTCGATGTCCTCAAAGCTTCCGCTCATGCTGTCCTTTCCGCCTATTGCGGGAAGTCCGAGCTTTATCTGCGCCTCATATGCCCCCAACAGCGCCGCGAAAGGCTTTCCCCAGCGCTCGGGTCTTCCGTTTGTTCTCTCAAAATACTCCTGGAAGGTAAGTCTGCACTTGTCATATGCTCCTCCCGCCGCGACGACCTTTGCCACGCTTTCCACGACCGCGCATATCGCGCCGTGATACGGCGACTGCTGTGAAATAGAGGGATTAAAGCCCCAGCCCATAATTGAAGCGGTCGTTGTTTTGCCGCCCTGAACGGGGAGCTTTGCCGCCATTGCCTGTACGGGGGTCTGCTGATAGCGTCCCGAAAACGGCATAAGTATCGTTCCCGCGCCGATGGTACTGTCAAAGCGCTGGACGAGTCCTCTCTGAGAGCATACGTTAAGGTCGCTCACAAGCTTATCCCAGCCCTCGCGGGTGTTTGAAAGCCCGCTGTATTTCCAGCCCGCGTCGTATTTTACGTCAACATTCGGCACATATACGGTCGTGTGCTTTTCCGCGCCGTTCGAGTTCAGGAACTCACGGGAAATATCAACAATCGTTTTGCCGTTCCAGTTCATTTTAAGACGCGGCTCGGACTTGACATTTGCTACGACGGTACTCTCAAGGTTTTCCTTTGACGCGAGAGCCATAAACTTCTCCGCGTCCTCTTTCGCTACGACCACAGCCATTCGTTCCTGGCTTTCGGAGATGGCAAGCTCCGTTCCGTCAAGTCCGTCATACTTTTTTGTTACCTTATCGAGGTCAATTTCCAGACCGTCCGCAAGCTCGCCTATTGCTACCGAAACTCCGCCCGCGCCAAAATCGTTACAGCGCTTTATAAGGCGGGTCGCCTCGGGATCTCTGAACAATCTCTGAAGCTTTCTTTCCTCGGGAGCGTTTCCTTTTTGTACCTCCGCTCCGCATGACTCAAGCGACTGGACCGAATGAGCCTTTGAAGAGCCTGTCGCTCCTCCGCAGCCGTCGCGTCCCGTTCTTCCTCCGAGCAGGATTATCACATCGCCGGGAGCGGGTCGTTCTCTACGTACATTTTCCTCGGGAGCCGCGCCTATGACCGCACCTATTTCCATTCTTTTCGCCATATATCCCGAGTGATATATCTCGGATACGTGACCTGTCGCAAGTCCTATCTGATTTCCGTAGGACGAATAACCCGCGGCAGCGGTCGTCGTTATCTTGCGCGGCGGAAGCTTTCCGGGAAGCGTCTTTTCTATGGGAAGAAGAGGGTCGGAAGCTCCCGTAACTCTCATGGCCTGATAAACATACGAACGTCCCGAAAGCGGGTCGCGGATAGCGCCGCCGAGACAGGTCGCCGCGCCTCCGAAAGGCTCTATTTCGGTAGGGTGGTTATGTGTTTCGTTTTTGAACATCAACAGCCAGTTTTCTTCCTTGCCGTTTACATCGACCTTGACCTTTACCGAGCAGGCATTTATCTCCTCGCTCTCGTCCAGGTCGTCGAGAAGCCCGTCCTTTTTCAGCTTTTTTGCCGCAAGCGTAGCGATGTCCATAAGACAAAGCGGCTTGTCCTGCCTGCCTAAATCGATCCTGTGAAGCTGATATCTGTTGAAGGTATCGGAAATATATGACGGCTCGATAGTCGCGCTGTCGATTATCGTTCCGAAGGTCGTATGGCGGCAGTGGTCGCTCCAGTACGTGTCGATCATGCGTATCTCGGTGATGGTAGGGTCGCGGTGTTCGCTCTTGAAATAGTCCTGACAGAACTTTATGTCGTCGTTGTCCATTGCCAGTCCATATTTCACGACAAAGTCCTCAAGCTCCTCGTCGGTCTTCTTGTTAAATCCGACAAGCGTCTCGACCTCGGTCGGGATCGTGTAGCTTACTTTAAGGGTCTTCTTTTCCTCAAACCCGCACTCGCGCGCTTCCACCGCGTTTATGAGGTAGTGCTTTATGCGGGCGAAATCCTCGTTTGAAATTTCACCTTTAAGAATGTAGAGCTTCGCGTATCTTACGTCGGGTCTTTCTCCCTTGCAGAGCATCTGTATGCACTGTCCCGCGCTGTCGGCTCTCTGGTCGAACTGTCCCGGCAAAAACTCGACCGCAAACATACGCTCGTCAGCGTCAAGCTTTGGCAGCTCAAAATAAACATCGTCCAAGGGCGGTTCGGAAAACACCGTCGGCACAGCCAATTTAAAATCCTTTTCCGAGAGCCCCTCCGCGTCATAGCGGTTTACGATACGGACGTGCTTTACGCATTTCATACCGAGTGCAGAAGTAAGGTCTGAAAGTACCTCTCCTCCCTCGACCGCGAACAGTTTTTTCTTTTCGACATAAACACGATAAACCATTATGTTTTATCCTTTCGTTTGTAATTCCAATGCATTGCATTAAAGATGGGCAAATAACTTATACATATTATATCATAACCGCAGGTTATGATATAATTGCCCGATACGCGCGGAGCAAAC
>JAFLUE010000116.1 GCA_022508945.1 Oscillospiraceae bacterium | reverse complement strand
GCGGTTTTGAAATTTCAAATTTAAATAAATTCGGAATAGACAACTTTATATACAGTCAGGAATTCGGCAGTATTACACTGCCGAATTCTTTGTTTATTCTTTAATGCTCAGCGTTCTCATCGCGTTTAATATCGCTATGACCGAAACCCCTACGTCCGCAAACACCGCCGCCCACATATTCGCAAATCCGACCGCGGATAAAACCAGAACCCCGACCTTTACCGCAAGCGCGAAAACTATGTTCTGTATAACAATGCGGCGGGTCTTCGCGGCTATCCTGACTGAAAGCGGGATACAGCCGATGTTGTCGTTCATAAGTACAACGTCCGCCGCTTCTATCGCCGCGTCAGAGCCAAGCGCCCCCATAGCTATCCCGACGTCCGCTCTCGCAAGCGACGGCGCGTCGTTCATTCCGTCTCCGACAAAAACCAGCGCGCTTTCGTCCGGTTTTTGAGCGAATATTTCTTCTACTGCCTTTACCTTTCCGTCGGGAAGAAGCTGTGCGTGTACTTCGTCAATACCAAGCTTACTCGCTATCTCCTCCGCCGCTTTTTCTCTGTCTCCCGTAAGCATTATCTTCTTCGCGGAACACAGCCTTTCAAGCTCCGAAAGCGCTTCCTTCGCGTTTTCCTTCGGAGTATCGCTTACGGAAATACAGCCCGCGTACTTTCCGTCCGCCGCGCAGAAAACGACGGTCCCCGATGAGTTCTCGCTGATGTTATCCTCTTTGAAGACACCCTCTTTTACCATAAACCGCGCGTTTCCCGCGAGTATCTCTTTTCCGCCGATCTGCGCTCTTACGCCAAAGCCCGCAATTTCCTCGGCATTTTCCGCCGTCGGAATTTCCCTGTTCATCTCGTTTTCCGCTGCTTTGACTATTGACTTGGCGATCGGGTGGTTTGAAATTTTTTCGGCAGCCGCACACAGTTCCAACAGCTCGTTTTCCGACATTCCCAGGCTCTTTTCGGGCTTTATCTCCGAAACGGAAAAGCTTCCCTTTGTGAGAGTTCCGGTTTTGTCAAACACGAAGATCTTCGCTTTTGAGAGTGTCTCGAGATAGTTGGCGCCTTTTATCATTATTCCGCGCTTCGCCGCCGCGCCTATCCCGCCGAAATACGACAGCGGCACGGAAATGACCAGAGCGCAAGGACAGCTTACCACAAGAAACGTCAGCGCCCGATAGATCCAGTCGCTCCAATTTCCGAAAAACAGCGGCGGAACGACCGCCAATAATACCGCCGAGCCAACCACGATCGGAGTATATACACGAGCGAAGCGTGTTATAAAGCTTTCGGTTTTAGCCTTGCTTTCGGATGAATTCTCCACAAGCTCGAGTATCTTTGAAACGGTCGAGTCGCTGTAGGGTTTTGTTACGCGGATCTTAAGCAGACCGTTGGCGTTTACCGAGCCGCTGAAGATCTCGTCTCCGACCGTTACGTCCCGAAGCGCGCTTTCGCCCGTAAGCGCGGCAGTGTCCAGCCCGCTTGAGCCGAAAACTACCACTCCGTCAAGCGGCACTTTTTCTCCCGGCTTTACGACAATTGTCTCGCCGATCTCGACCTCGTCGGGTTCAACTTCAAGCACCTCGCCGTCTCGCTCGACATTTGCGCTCTCGGGATTTATGTCCATCATGTCCGAGATCGACTTTCGGGATTTTCCGACGGCAAGCGCCTGGAACAGCTCTCCCACCTGATAGAAGATCATTACCGCCGCGCCCTCGGAATATTCTCCGATTATCATTGCGCCGATAGAGGCGATCGCCATAAGAAAATTCTCGTCAAAAACCTGACCGTGGGCGATGTTCCTTACTGCCTTCCACAAAATATCATAGCCTGCCGTAAGATACGCGGCGAGGAAAACCACTAGCCTAATAAACCACATTACCGAAAACAGCTCGGCTTCATGCGGAATAAACAGCCCTCCCGCAAACAGCGCCGCCGAAACGATAATTCTTATCATCAGTTTCTTTTGCTTTTTAGTCATTTCAATACCACCGTACAGTCGGGTTCAACCTTTTTGATACATTCGGCGGCTCTCTTTACGACGTCGTCAAATTTGTCGTCATCAGCGTCGATCGTAAGCTTCTGCGACATAAAGCTGACAGTAGCTTTGTTTACGCCGTCAAGTTTATTGATCGCGGCTTCCATTTTTGCCGCGCAGTTCGCGCAGTCAAGGTCGATAAGCTTAAATGTTTTCTTCATAATATCAGTTCCTTTCAGTTTTTTCAATAACAGCGTAGCAGCACGGAACATACCCGTTTATGAGCTTTGTTCTGACCTTGCCGCATCCGCAGTTTATGAGCATTTTTTTGTATTCGGAGGGCTGATAATCCGCCGCCGCGCTATATCCAATAAGCCTGTAGAGCTTAAGCAATACGGAATTGCTTTTGCTTTTGGTCATAAATGTCGGCAGCAGAAGTCTTCCGCCCGGCTTTAACACACGGTACAGTTCCCTTACAGCCTTCTCGGGATCTTCAAGCAGGTGAAGAACGTTTCCCGCAATTACCACGTCATAAGTGTCGTCGGGGTCTTTCATGTCGAAAATATTCCGCGTCTCAAACGTAACATTTCCTATTCTTACGAATTTTGCCCTTGCTTTTTTAAGCATATTTTCGGAAATATCCGTACACACAACGCTCTCTGCCTTTCTTGCCGCCGCAAACGACAATTCTCCCGTTCCCGCAGCGCAGTCGAGGACCTTCGCTCCGCGCGGAGTAAGCCGCCTTGTGATATCGCATATCCGCCTGTAAACATTGCCGTTAAACGCTTCGGCAATATCGTAAACTCCCGCGACCCTGTCCCAGAATTCCACTTTTATCTCTCCTTTCAAAATGAAAAATTAAATATTATTCGTTTACGTGTTCAAGCCCTTGTTTTAAGATCGTGTTTACATGATCGTCCGCAAGGGAATAAAATACAACTTTCCCGTCGCGTCTAAAGCGTACAAGCTCCGCGTTTTTCAAAAGCTTGAGCTGATGTGATACGGCGCTGTTTGACATTCCCACAGCGACCGACAGATCGCATACGCACAGCTCTCCGCAGGACAGCGCGCTCAATATCTTTATGCGTGTGCTGTCGCCGAAAACCTTGAACAGCTCCGCAAGGTCGATCAGCGTATCATCATCGGGCATTTTATCCCTTATCCTTTCGATCTCCTCGGGATGTACGCAAATAAGCTCACAAGAGGGAGCCTCGGACTGGATTTCATTTTGTATTTCGTTTTTTGTTTTCATAATTCTCCTTATTTTAAATTGAAATTTCAAAACCGTGCAAAGCTGCGCTTTGCGCTATCTAAGCATTGCTTCACACTTCGCTTCGCTCCGTGTTCAGACAATGCTTGATTTTTGAAATTTCGCGCACGACTATTGCGTGGTTGCAAATTGCATGATAATATAAATTTGATAATATACAATTTGTTCAATTGAACACTCGTTCAATCGTTCTGGTTTTATTCTACCACTGTAACCGACTTTTGTCAACAGCATATAACGGCAAATTCATGAAATAACTCTTTTATTCTTAGTTTATCATAATATTTCGAGCTTAATCTCGTTATATTTAGCTTGAACCAAAAAATGAAATGAACTTAGAGAAATTAAGAAAAACAGAGAGAATCACAGAGAAACAAGGAGAAAATGTGATATATTTTAAAATTGAGCGAAAATGTACTTGACAAATCCAAAAAAAGGCGTTATAATAACAGATGTTGCGAATGAATTTCAAAAAAATATTTACAGGAGGATTGAAAATGTCAACTTATATGCCTAACGCAAAGACAGTTGAGCGCACATGGTACATTCTCGACGCTGCTGATAAGCCGCTCGGAAGAGTTGCCGCTGCCGCTGCTCATTTGCTCAGAGGAAAACACAAGCCGACCTTCGCGCCTCACTGCGACTGCGGCGACCATGTTATTATCGTAAACTGCGCGAAAGCGGTCCTTACAGGTAAGAAACTCGAAAACAAGGTCTACAGATGGCACACGGGCTATATCGGTCATCTTAAGGAGATCAGCTATGATAAGCTGATGAAGACGAATCCCTGCAAGGCGATGACTCTTGCGGTAAACGGAATGGTTCCCGATACGACCATCGGCAGAAAGGCTCTGACCAGACTTCGCTGCTATGCGGGTGCAGAGCATAAAAACGCGGCTCAGAAGCCCGTTGATTACAAATTTTAAGGAGGGCTTTTGAATGTACGAATCTAAACCTTATTATTACGGAACCGGCAGAAGAAAGCACTCTGTTGCGCGCGTAAGAGTTTATATCGGAAGCGGCAAGATCACTATCAACAACAGAGATATTGACGACTATTTCGGACTTGATACGCTCAAGCTTATCGTTCGTCAGCCTCTTGCGCTTACGGATACTGTCGGAAAGTTCGACATCGTATGCACGGTTGCGGGCGGCGGAGTTACAGGTCAGGCGGGCGCTATCCGTCACGGACTTTCGAGAGCGCTTCTTCAGTACAGCGACGAGCTTCGTCCCGTTCTCAAGAAGGCAGGCTTCCTCACTCGTGATCCGAGAATGAAGGAAAGAAAGAAGTACGGCTTGAAAGCGGCAAGACGTGCGCCTCAGTTCTCCAAGAGATAAGAAATTGCTTGTCCGGTTTGGTGGAAATCGCGTATTTTCGCCATTTGTACCGCTTTGGGATTGGCTGAAATGGGGTCAAATCCAAACGGTAACTAATACGAAACTAACAGGTAACTAACAAAAACATCAAGGCATTTGCTATTATGGTGAATGCCTTTTTTGTGCCTATATATACATAATTGTGCAAATCGCCGAAAAACCAACAGATAATTTGTGATTAGATATAAAATTATTAAATACATATTGACAAACCCTTATTTTAAGCATATAATATGAGTACAAAATATTATTAATAATATTGGAGGGTGTAATTATGCCAAAAAAAATTCTTACCGAGCAAGAAAAAAAGCGTGCTTATGAGCTTTGTGAGATTGACGGAAAGAGCCAAAAGAAAGTTGCCGACTTCTATGGCGTTTCACAATCTACAATTTCCAACATAATTAAGGAACAACGCTATATACATAAGATAGACAAGCTTGATCAAGTCATTCAATCCGCTGCATATTCAAGGATTCAACAGGTTATTGAAGATAGAATTCATGATAATCCGAGCATTGCTTCTATTGAATATAATGTTGATGAAGATTAATATTCTTCATTCTTTATTTATCAAATGACTTAATTTAAACCGCTGAGAGCATTCTTCCCAGCGGTTTCTCTTATATTTTATTGATTGCCTCCAACAGCTCTTGTATATTGATATGCGTATAAACTCTCTCCGTCAGCGACATAGCGCCCGAGTGACCGACAATCTTCTTTATCAGCGTTGGTGATACCTCTTTCTCGGTCATCATCGAGATACAAGTGTGACGGGTATCGTGTGGCTTATGTGAGCAGCCGATCAGTTCCATAACAGGTGTCCAATAGGAATCGTAGTAGTTACGGTATAAGAAATGCTCTCCGTCAGGCGTGTGGAGCAGATACTCACAGCCATCATCATACCATTTCTTGAAAAACGGATAAGTTTTATCGTGTATCGGGACAACGCGTATGCCGTTCTCGGTCTTGCTCTCCACGACCTTGAAATAGTGTTCCTCAATATTGACATTTTCACATTTCAGGTCAAGCAGCTCTGATATTCGTACACCGCAGTATATCAGCATAAGCACGATCTGTGCATAGATATTGTTCTTCTGTACCCAGAGAGCATCTATCTCTTGCTTGCTGAAAGGGGAGCGATCTATCTTATTGGGATTTCTGCTTTTGAACTTGACAATATCCACATATTCCGAATAGTCCTTTACACAGATTTCATATTTCATCGCGTACTCATACATTTGACTGAATAAGACTTTCAGCTTACGGAGCGTAGGATAATTCTTTCCGCAAGTGTTCACAACACCCTGTAAGTCTGTCAGCTTTAATTCCTTGAATATTCTGTTGTGAAGATCTGTACAGCAATTATAAGACGCTTTATAGGATTTTGCATTACTGTTGGAGATAGTTGGGAACTTTTCTGCCGACCACTTTTCATATACCTCGGCAAAAGTGATTTTTGCCGCTTCTATGTCGTAGGGGTTTTTGTTGTACTCCATAAGCATTTCAAGCCCCTTTGCTCTGGTGGGAGCATAACCGATCGTAATATAGAGCTGTTTTCGTTTGCCTGTTTTAGTATCAATGTCCCAGCCTACAGTTTTCCGAACTATGTAAGGATTTCTCCTGTTGCCGGACAATTTGTAGACGGAGCCTACACCATTAGCCAATTTCATATATACTCCTCATATGACCAAACTGAAAGAAAATTCTGTCTACCTCTTCATTCCCCTCGTATTTGGGTGCAAAAACTCATTCAGTTTCTTTGTAAGGTTAAGGTTTTCGATAAATTGCATAACCTTGTCAAGTTTCCTCTGGAGGTTATCCAACTCTGACCGCAATTTGGCTATTGCCATTCTCCCATAGACTGATTGCAGCATTCCATTTTCGTTCCGGAGCGCGGCATTCTGCTCCGTAAGCTGTTCCTTTTCGGCGGTCAAAGCCTCGTTTTCTTTTTTCAGCTTTGTGACTTGGGCAGTAAGCGCTCCCTCTCGGCTCTCGGCGGCGATCTGCTTTTTTGCTATGTCCTTCAGCTTTTCATAATTATCTTTCGCGA
>JAFLUE010000115.1 GCA_022508945.1 Oscillospiraceae bacterium | reverse complement strand
ATACGCGTCGATTATTTTTGAAATTTCGCGATTGACTATTACGTTGTTTTTTAAGGATTCTCTTCAAGCATCACGACCGCATACGCTCCTATGCCGCTTCCCGCAAGCCCCAGACCCTCCTCGGTCGTCGCTTTGACAGAGATCTTCGAGGTGTCACAGCCAAATGCGCGCGCTAAATTTTCACGCATCTGCGGGATATACGGCGCAAGCTTCGGCTTTTCCGCAACTATTGTCATATCAAGATTTCCGAGCGTAAAGCCGTTTTTGTGCATTTCTTCAATTACCTGTCCGAGAAGCTCCATGCTGTTTGCGTCCTTATATTTTTCGTCGCTGTCGGGGAAAAGCTTTCCGATATCCCCAAGAGCCAGCGCCCCGAGTATGGCGTCCATAAGCGCGTGTACCGCGACGTCCGCGTCCGAGTGTCCCAAAAGCCCAAGCTCATACGGTATCTCCGCTCCGCAAAGTATTAGCCGCCTTCCCTCAACAAGCCTGTGAACATCATATCCAAAGCCAATTTTCATCAGATCACTTCCGCTAAATCAGTTCGCTCCGAACGTTTTTCTGCTGTTATATACAGCCTGAGCGGCAGTCAGATCGTCCGGACGCGTTATTTTCATATTACAGCCCGATATCTCGGTTATTTTCACATTTTCTCCGCATAGCTCGAGAATTTGACTGTCGTCCGTGACGTTCTCCGCCTGCCTTCCGAGCCTTTCAAGACAGCTTAAAAACAGCTCTTTTCGGAAAACCTGAGGGGTCTGCGCGTAAAACAGGGAGCTTCTGTCGGGAGTCGTTTCGATAAACCCGCCCGATACGGTTTTTACCGTGTCAACAGCATGAACAGCGGCGATCGCGGCATTGTATTTTTCCGCGTCGGCGAAAATCTTCCCGATATCCTCGGCGGTAATAAGCGGACGCGCTCCGTCATGAAAAGCGATAAACTCCGCGCTCGGACTGACCTTTTCGAGGGCGTTTTTCATCGACCGGAAGCGGGAATTTCCCCCCTCGGTAACGCACGAAAGCTTTGAAATGCCGTAACTGCGCGCCATTTCCTCAAACTGCCTGCACTCGCCTGTAGGCGCGGCTATGATTATTTCGCCGACGTCTTTACAGCCCTCAAACGCAAGCGCGCTCAAAACAAACACCGGAAATCCTCCGATCTCAGCGAGCTGTTTGTTTATCCCATTCATTCTGGCGGAGCTGCCTGCCGAAAGAATAATTACCGAAACCAAGCCCTACTCCTTTCGGCTGATGTTGCTGAAATTGCCGTGGAATCTGAAATAGTTCTGCTCCTGCTCAAAATTCTTCAGAAGCTTGCGAACAACGGGCTGTTGTATGCTGCCTTCAAATTCGATATAAAACATAAAGTCCTCGGAGTCAGGCTGTTTAAATTCGGTCGGCAGCGGCTTTGATTGTATTTTTGTCATCGATATCCCGTTTACCGCGAATTTTGTCAACAGTCTGTATAATGCGCCCGAAATATTCGGAATTGACAGAGAGATCGAAACCGTATCCGCGCTGTCGTATATCTCAAGCTGCTTTGAAATGCAGATAAAGCGCGTGCGGTTGTTGGGGTCGGACGCAATGTTCGGGTGAACTATATCCAGCCCGTGGAGCTTAGCGCATTCCGACGAGCAGATACAGCCAAGCGCGCCGCTTGGATTTTCGGATACCATTTTTGCCGCCGCGGCGTTGTTGTGGTAGGGAATTACCGTAAGTCCGCTGTTTTTGTCGAGGTATTCGGAGCATTGGCGTATCGCCTGCTCGTGTCCGAAAACGGTTTTTATATCCTCCTCGCGAACGCCTTTTTTTGCCGCTAAAACGTGAGCGCATTCCACATCTACCGTGCGCGTAATAAATACTCCGTGACGTTCGAGAAGCTCCATATTCGCGGTGACTTCGCCCGCTGTTGAGTTTTCGATAGGGATAACGCCGTAATCCGCCGAGCCTGTCTCAACCGCCTCGAAAACCTCCTTGAAGGAAGCGTAAAACTGTACGGAACCGTTGTTGAACAGCTTTTTATAAGCCGCGTGGCCATAAGCGCCCTCTATTCCCTGAACCGCGACAGCGGGACAGTCCTTTATGACTGTCTCGTATGAAAGCGGGTCGATGGGCGTTATCTCGTTGACCTGAGAACACTTGGATATATCAATGATATTATAGAATAAAAACTTCGAGCTGTTTTTCAGATCGTCGGGAGTTTTTCGGCATACGTCTTCAATAATTGCTTTTTCGCGGCCGCCCTGGAAAATGACCATGTTGTTTGCCGCCTTATATTTTGCGACGTCAGACGCAAGCTTCATTCTTTCAATAAACAGCTCGAGTATCTTATCGTCGATACTGTCTATTTTTCCGCGGATCTCGTTTAAATCCATTCTGTTTTAACCTCTTTTCTTAAGCGCCGTATCCCGCGAAGCTTTATCAGTAGTAATTATAAGCAACGTATACGGTCACGGTTTCGGCTCTTTCGGTCTCAACTATTACCGTATCCCCTATTTCCTTGTCGCATCCCAGAACATATCCGTCTTCAACACTCCAGTTGAACTCATATTCCACTTCATATTTGATATTAAGCTTTTCAAGCTCTCTGATATATTCGGCCTCGGACTTGCCTATATAACTCGGCAGTGAGACCGCTGAGGGACCCTTGCTGACCTTGACCTTTATCTGCTGACCCTTCGCGACCATTGTCCCCGCCTCAACGGACTGGTCATACATTACCCCCGCGGCATATTCGTCGGAGTAGTAATAGGTCGGGATAAATACGAACATACCTCCGTATCTCTGTACCGCAAGCTCATATATCGCGTCCGTGAAATCCGGAACATAAGTGTCCGCGACAGGTTCGGAGTCCGAGCTGCTTGATTCATTGTCGGAGCTTGATTCGTTGTCGGAGCTTTCGGTATTATCCGAGCTTTCGGTGCTGCTTGAAGCGCCAAAGCCTGACGAAGAGAAGTGCTGAGAGCTTCCCGAGTTGATATTGGAGGGGTTTGACGGAGTGCATACTCCCGAGAGCGTAAGCGCGAATGCCAGAGCAAACAGGATAAGCCCCGCACCGACAAGTATCAGCGCGACGAGCGTTTTCATACGCTCCTTTTCCTTCTTTTCGAGCTTCCTCTCCTCTTTTCTGGACATGACGATGCCGCTGCTCTCGCCCTCGTATTTCGGCGGAGCAAACAGCCTGTCGACAAACTCCGTAATGCTTCGTATGCGCTTGTCCGTAGCAAGACGCATACCGCCCATTATGACCTTTGAAACATTTGAGGGTATATTTCGGTTTATCATCATCGGCTCAAGCAGGCTTCCCGAGGTCCTCGCGATCGCTTCCGGGGGTGCTGTGCCTGTGAGTACCTTGTACAAAACCGCCGATATCCCATAAACATCTGTCCAGGTCCCGTTGACTTCGTTTGCGTACTGCTCGGGAGCGGCATATCCGCTGAATATCTCGCAGGCGATCTCGGTGTTTGTGGTCCTTCCCGCGGAAATGCTAAAGCCCGAAAGCTTCAGCTCCATTTTATCCGTAACGAAGATCGTCTGCGGAGAGATACCCCTATGGATTATCCCTCCCGCGTGAATGAGCGAAAGCGTGGTAAGAATAGGCGGGAAAAGTTCCTTTACCTGCTCCCAGGAAAGGCTTCCGCCTGAGTTTTCAAGGTATGTTTTAAGCGTAATTCCGTTTATAAATTCCGAAACGGCATAACAGGTCCCGTTTTCGTAAAAAACGTCGATGACCGATTGTATATGCGCCATTCCGCGAAGCTTTATGAGAGAGCGGTGAAGGTCGGCAAATTCCGACATATAGGTTTTGTAAAGCGCGCTGTTATCGGCATTTACAGTGATCTCCGTTTCATTCTTCTGGCGTGTGCAGAGCGTATCGGGCATAAATTCCTTTATCGTGATCTTGTTGTTTGCAGCCGTATCATATCCGATATAAGTCGCTCCCTCGCCGTTATAGGAGATGAGCTTTCCGACAATATAGCGCTCGTTCAGAAATGTCTTTGGCAAAAGATAAGTCGGTATACACAAATCATCATCGCTGTATCCGCAGAACTTGCAGGGACCCTCGTAGTCCTTTTCATTCATACAGCCCATACAAAGATTGGTTTCCTTATTCAAAAAATCTTCACCGTCCTAAAAGTCATAAATACATAAGCCATATGTTAAGACTGTTGAAATTTCCGTTTAAAAACTTCTTTCAGTCCGAAAGTAGAATTATTCTATTATACTTTATATACTATACTCTAATTTTTAATAAAAGTCAAGAATTATGACAATATTGTAATTATTTTTTTAATTCACGCTCGTTTTTCGTGCTTGATATTTGGATGATTTGCGAAACTTTAACTCACAGTCGGCGGTTTTTTGTGCAAAATTACAATGCGAAATTTATTTAAAAAAACCATAAAAAACTTTCAGAATGCTGTTTTGTAAATAATTTGCTATTTCAGTCGATTTTTGCTCGAAATTTGCACAATATTTCAAGATGCAATTTGTGCAGTCTGATGATTTTTTCGTCTGAGCAACCGCTTGACGATCTTTGTATGGGTTATGCTCTTGAAAAATCGGCAAAGATGTGTTATAATTTTTTTAGGTCATTATTTGACTGCAATTTTGAAAGGAGCTTTTTGACTATGAGTTTTTTGGATGATGTAATCACTACAGGCAAAAATGTTGTTTCTACTGCGGGAACAAAGGGTAAAGACGCTGTAAACTTTTCAAAGCTTAAAATCAGAGTTTCACAGCTTAACGGCGAAGTTAAGACCAAATTTGAGAAGCTCGGCGAAATGATCTACGAGATGGCTAAGTCCGGCGAAAAGAACAACGAGGCTTTTGACGAAATGGTTTCGGAGATCGACGCGATCTATGACGAGCTTGCCGATATAGACAAGCAGGTTGACGAGCTGAGAAACGTTGTTACCTGCACTAAGTGCGGCGCTAAGACCTCGAAGGAAAACGCTTATTGTCCGAAATGCGGCGAGAAGCTTCCCGAAAAGCCTGTTGAAGAAGCAAGCGAGACCGAGGAATAATTGTACATTTTTGTATGGAGCGCTGCGGCGCTCCATTTTTTGCGCTTAATACGCAAAATGGTAGTGTTGTGGGCATTTTTTTGCGCTGCTTGAATGACATCAGACGGTATGTATGACAATACCAAATTAATGAATTACGAGGTTGACCTCAGAGTTTATCACAACGCGGACTATGTAAATACAAAAGCTCCCGCCATCACGGCGGGAGCTTCGTTTATATATTCAATTTTAAGATTCAGCACATTCTGAATATTACATCGGACCATACCTCTCATCAATAAAATTCGCATTTAAAACAAACTTTATCGGACATCGGAATCAATCCTTTCAGCATATTTTCTTTCCCGTATTTTTAAAGCGCACATTTGGTAACTGACATTTTTAATGGAGATATATGTAAACGCTTTCGAGCGAGCTTTTGCCGCTCAAGCGGTAGAAAAAAATGTCTGCGGACTGCCTCTCGCAAAGGTATTCAAATCAACGGGTAAAGCCCCTCACATCAACGGATTTTGCACTTTATTCCGTGCAAATCATCGCCGCAAAATTTAACCTCGGCGGTCAGCGGAACACGAATCCGCAGACTCTTCACAAAAACATTCACTTATTTCCATTGGACTCGCTTCCTTTCTGCTTAAAGCTAAATTTTTCGGCTTCCAAGCCGTCGGAGTTTACCGTATTCCAATAGCACTGAGGAGCTGTATACCCACAGCCGCTCGGACGCCTAGGAGCTAAGAAACTCATCGGCTTGTTCGATCAAGCCGCAATTCGTAGAAAACTTATTAAGGAAGAGCCGCCATCGCGGTTTGTCTTTCCTTGTGATTATATGATAACATATTTTTTGTTAAAAGTCAATAGAAGTTTTTAATTTTTTTGTTGTGATTTTGTATATATTTTTTAAAATCGTTTTGTTCAAACTAATGATAATTTCAAGAAAACGGCGTAAAAAAGGCATTTTTCAGAAATTTCCTATTGACACAGGAAAGAAAATAGTGTACAATAATATAGTCGGCGTGATTCGTATATGAAAATACAGCGCCGGAAAGGGCGGCGAGAATATGGCGGAAAACAACGACGCATTTCTTGATGAAGAAGAGGGCATAATTGAACTTGTGGACGAGGAAGGAAACGTCACAAGGTTCGAGTTTGTCGATCGGGCGGAATACAACGGAGCTGTTTATTACGCGCTTATTCCCGCGGACTATGACGAAAACGACGAGGGCGCGGCGGAGTTTGTCGTTCTGAAGCAGCAGGAGGCAGACGGCGATATAATGCTGGCGACTGTTGATGATGACGACGAATACAGCGCGGTCGGTGAAATGTTTTTAAAGCGGTTTTCGGAGTTCCCCGACTTTGAGGACGGCGAAGACGAGGAAGAATAATTTTTACCTACATACTGCCTTGAAGCGCGAATGTGTGCTGTTATAATCCCAACACATTGTAAAAGGGATCTCGACTCCGGCAGCGGATTGCAGACCTCCTGTATTCATTCGGATACAGTCGGCGGGAGCGCGAAACTGTTGGGCGATTTTACCCACCCTGCTATCTGCGGGTTTTATATTGCATCTTACGTCAAGGCGGTAATATTTAAAAACAAAACGCGGAAGAAGCTATTTCTTCCGCGTTTTTGTTTGGCTTGCGTTTTTGTGTGCGATTGTCTGAGGATTTTATGTGGTAACGGGCGGATTGATTTAAATAAAAATTTCAAAACCGCGCAAAGCT
>JAFLUE010000114.1 GCA_022508945.1 Oscillospiraceae bacterium | reverse complement strand
AGATAAACCTGAGCTTGATGAGCTATTATTTAAGGAAGTATCCTTTTCGGGTGTTTGAGCGTTATCTTTGCAGCCTACAAACAAAAAAAGGACAACCAATAATAGCAGTATTGATTTATTAATGATCTTCATAAAAACAATTCTCTCTTTCATTTATATGCAACAACAATTTTTAAATCGCCAATTTTGGTTCCGCTGAAGCCTGATGTTGTTTTGGACAGAAGAATATTAGCCACCGCCGCTCGAGCAGAAGCATACGGGTCATAAACGTTTGTCAATCAGTGACTTAATAAGCCGACAGGCTTGTACACAAAACAATCGCTAAAAAACATCACCATTATTTTTCTTAAAACCATCGGAATCTCCTCCTTTCAATATTATTCGAGGTCTTTTACTCTTTATAATATAAAACGATTTAGGATTCGATTCATTATGCCATTTTAAAAACTTTGGAGCTCTCGCTAAATTTAATTGACGGTTTTTGTCTAAATCGCTCTATGCTTCAAGTATGTACTCGTCATTATCCCATATAACATCGAAGTAAATTGTTCCTTCGGCACTAACATCAAGAAACAAACCGTAATACCCGTTTATTTCACCTTCGATCAATTCGACTTTTCCGTATTAAGTAAATGCCGTACAAAGATTTGCGCGTATTGCGCCGTCGGGCGGTATTTGTGCGGTGTTGCATGAAAATGAATATCATAAAAATCCGCTTTTAAGCGTTGGATAAATGCCGATAAAAAATTTCAAAATATATTAAAACCCTCTTGATTTTTTAAAAAATATGTCATATAATATAATTAAAGGCAGAAATACGCTGTATATCTGTGATACCGAATCAGCGTTCAGGTCATTGGAAGCCGCCTACGGGCGGTTTATTTTTTTATCCGAGGGTTCGGATAATTTAAGCGCGCCGATGCGTTTAGACATAACGTGAATCAAGCGCGAGAAGCCGAAGCCCCGTTTGTACTTTATTATCAACTAAAGCAGGGAGGAAATGAATGAAAAAAATAAAAGCTGTGCTTGCGGTTTTTGCCGCTTTGGCGTTTGCGGGCTGTACGGTTATAGGATCTTCAAACAGCTCGCAGAGCGATCAAAGCTCCTCTGCATTTATTGATATCGGAACAGACTCGGCGGATTCATCGTCCGACTCCCGCGGCAATTCAACAGACGCGGTCGAAAACAGTTCGTCAACCGACTCGAACAGCTCCAAGCCGGAATTTCCCGAAAAGACAGAGCCGGAATATGTAGAGTGGATGCGCGAAGAAAAGGTTCATGAAATAAGAATAAAGATCGCTTCCGAGGAATGGCAGAAAATAGTAAATAATCCTTATAAGGGAGATTATCACCCCGCGGATGTTTACATAGACGGAGAGCTTATCGAAAACGTGGGACTCAGGACCCGCGGTCATGCTTCGCTTTATATGGCGGCGGAAGTCGGGACCAAATTTCCGTTCAAAATAAAATTCGATAAGTATATAGACGATCAGAGCTTTATGGGTCTGGACGAGCTTGCGTTAAACAACGGCGGCGATGATTATTCGTTTATGAGAGATTTTCTGGGCTATGAGGCATTTGGGATGGTCGGAGGATATACCTCATGCGTGACGTTTTTTAATGTTTATCTTAATGATGAGCTGAAGGGGTTTTACGTCGGAGTTGAGGCAATTGACACAAGCTATCTCGAAAGATATTTCAACTCCCACAGACACAATCTTTACGAGGGCGAAGACGGAGCGTCTCTTGAAAAAAATATGCCTCTTTCCCGCCTTACTCAGAAAAAAGGCTCGGATACATCGAAGGAGGACATAAAGCAGCTTATCAGAGCCTTGGATGAAGCTCCGCTCGGAGAAAAGGGAGAAATTGAAAGCTTTCTTGATGTGGATTCGGCGCTGAAAATGCTTGCGGTAAACGCCGTGATCGATAACCGCGACGGGTACTGCGGGATATTCGCGCATAACTACTATTTTTACAGCTCAAAAGGAAAGCTCGTCATGCTTCCGTGGGATATGAACGCTCCGAATATGAGCGCATATACCGATATTGCTTCTCCCGCTATGGGCGTTTACGATTCTTCAATGATAAACAGCCGTCCTCTCGCGAAAAAGCTTATGGCGGTAGAAGAGTACTATGCCGTATATCTCGATTATTGCAAGATGCTGACGGACAAGCTTCCCGAGCTTAAAGAGAAGGTCATGAGGGTCTATGAGATGATAAAGCCTCATGTTGAAAACGACCCGAACAAGTTTTCGACCTCATATTGGTTCAATTATCAATATTCACTCGGAAATCCCGCCGGAACGATCACTTTTTTGACAAACAGGTATACCTACCTTACAGAACGGCTTAAGGCGCTTGAGGGGAAGCCTATTCCGAATTCCGCTCTCAACCCGTAAATCGCGGCGTTTGAAATACAACGGTCATTTCGCGTTGTATACTGCCGTAAGGCGGATAACGAGCAGAACATAATCGTGATATCATTTTTCCAATTTTTACATAGCGGTAAATATTTCCATTCTCTTGACGAGACATATGTAATATGTTACAATAAATACAGTAAATGTAACTTTAATTACTTTAAAAATACAACCTTAAAATATGTTAGGAGTTTATGTAATGGATAAAATTAAGGTTGGCATTATTGCGATTCTGACAGCTTCTGCAGTTTTGCTTGCGGGCTGTGAGGAATATCGGCATATAAGCTATCCGCCGCCCGACAGCTACCCGACCACGCAAAGCAGCTCGCTTTCCGGTGAGAATTTTTCGAGTTTTTCAGGCACTTCGTCAAAAAGCTCTTATGATACATATTCTCCCTCAAAAAGCGAACCCGTTTCGAGTTCGTATCCTGCTTCGTCAGCGGAAAACACTGTTGAAAGCTCGAGCGAAAACACGACAAGCTCATCATATCCCGCAAGCTCGTCGGCTTTTTCGTCCGCTTCAACAGCTTCATCGCTTCCCGTAAGCTCTTCGGTTTCATCAATATATTCGTCGTCATCAAGCTCTGTAAGCTCGCAGATCATAAGTCCTCTGCCCGCTCCGAGCCGCTGTGAGGAAAGCGGACACACGGCCGTAACCGACGAGGGAGTTGTTCCGACTTGTACGGTTAAGGGTCTTTCTCATGGTATGCATTGTTCTGTCTGCCAAGAGGTTTTAAAGAGGCAGTATGAGCTGCCTTCTGTCCATATTTTTCTTCCCGTAAAAATCGAGTATCCTTCGGAAAATACTTCGGGGAAAGCGGAGTTTGAATGTATAGGCGAAGGCTGTAAAACGCACAAATATAAATTTGATTACCAAACTATTCCCACACAACAAGATGTTTACGATACACTGATCTCATTTAAGTCAACATACGCGGAGGGCAGCCACTTTGACAACGACTCGCCGTTATATACCTCCAAAACAATGTTCCCCAACACAAGATACATAGGAAAGGGATGTGCTGCGTTTGCGTTTGAACTGAGCGACGCGGCGTTCGGGGACTGGCCGGGAAGGATCGTATTTGATTTCTCGCAGATCAGGGTCGGCGATATAATCAGACTTTCAAACAATGAACATTCGGTCATCGTTTTGGCGGTAAACAATGACGATGTCACTGTCGCCGAAGCTAATTACAACGGCGCCGTTCACTGGGGAAGAACAATTAAGCTTTCCGAAGCGGTAAACGAATGGAATTATGTGATAACAAGATATCCCGAATTACCGTAAAGACTCCGCTTTCTTGGGCGGAGCCTTTCTCTGTCTTTGTATAGAAAAAATCGCCTGCCGCAGTTCGGACCGTATTGGTTCGGCTGCGGCAGGCGATCTTGCTTTATTATTGAAGAACGCTTGCGATGCTTCTTATGCTTTCCGCCAGATTTTTTATGTATTCTCCTGTTTCGGAAGTCTGAACAACGTTTTCGTCGATCTTTTTCATTATGTCTTCCAATCCGGTCACAAGCTCCTCGATCTCCTTTGCGGTATCAAGAATTCTGTCGGTCTCATGTTTAACGAACTTGTCGTTTTCCACAACCGCTCCGGTGGTGAGCTTGGTTTTGGAAGCAAGGGTACGTATTTCCTGAGCAACGACCGAGAATGTTTTTCCGAACTCGCCGGCTCTTGCCGCCTCAACGGAAGCGTTTATGGACAGGATATGAGTTTGTTCGGTTATGTTGGAAATGGATTCCGACATCTTTTTGTATCTCTCGTTTACCTCAATGATCCCGGATATCGCGGAGTTGATCTCAATGCACTTCTGAGTGAGCGAAGCTATCAGTTCCTGTACGGATTCCATCTCATTTTTGTTTTCGATACAATTATTGTTTATAATGTCGGTATCGGCACAGATATTCTTAATATCGTCGGTAATTTTTTCTACTGCGCTTAAAACACGCCCGTTCTGAGCAGAAACCGATTCCTGGGCCGCGAGTGCGTTTGTCTGAGCGGCTTTTGATTGTTTGATAACATACTGATGACAGTTTTCGGGAATATTTACGTTTCTCGCTATCGCTATCGCCATTTCACGGCAGGATTTATAACCGCACGCGCGGCAGTCAAAGGACTGTTCCTGTCGGGTCTCCTTCAAAAGAACTCCGTAAGCCGCCTTTATATCCGACTCGGAGACTTTAAGGCTGTGAGCGTCCTTGGGCTGGTAGGTTCTTACGAAATCCTCGAATTTCAGATGATTTTCAAACCACCTGAACTGTTTGTCCGCGCTGAGGCTGTACTTCAGAGCCTGCTTTTCGCGCTGGCTGAAGGCTTCCTTTCCGACGCTGCTTGCGCGGCTCATGTAGGTGAATATCTTCGATTCATCATAGTTCGTGCCGGGACCGGAAATGCATCCGTTAGCGCAGCTCAGAACGTCGAACACCGCGGGTCTGTCCGCTTCGCTCGCCTTTTCGTAGTGTTCAAGGGTAGGGTAGAGGTGGTTTACGCCCTCGCAGTTCCTTACGTCAAGCCCCGGAACGGCGTGTTGTAAACAGTCCTTAAGTCCTCCCGGTCTGGGGTATATCTTGCCGCAGTAAGCCGATGTATTGTCAAATCTGAACTTCGCGGATTTCTCATATTTACAGTTGTTTTTCATATATTCCGCGAAACGCTTGAAGGTAACGTTATACTGGGCAAGACCCGTTTCCTCAAGCTCGAATTTTTTGGCAATACAGGGAGAAAGGAACGCGATAGGTCCCGTTACTCCCTCATATTTTCTGAGGTATACCGCGCCGCAGCCGAACGGAGAATGTACCGGAGAAAGCGTCGGTATCAGGCTTTGCTTATGCTTTAGTATATATTCGACAAACGCGGGACACGGCTGGGAAATGATCTTTTTGCAGCGTCCCTCCCTGACCGCCTTTATATGCATATATGTACAGATATCCGCGCCGAAAGAAATGTCGTGAATGAGCTTTACGCCCATTGTCCTCAGGTGAGCGAGCATAGCGTCCGCTTCCGGCTCGGTAAGACGAAAAGCGGGAGCAACGACCACGGTAATATCCTTTCCGCTTTTCAGGTCGTTAAAGAACGCCTCCGTATCATCAACGTAGCTGCGCGCATTATGACCGCAGCTCCCTATACAGGCTCCGCAAGAAATACACTTTTCGGGATCAATGGTAATTATCGAATGCTGACCGTCCGAAGCAAGCTTGGCCTTATTTGCGTCATGTACCGGACAAACCCTTATACAAGCGTTACATCCGATGCATTTATCCTCGTTAATGGTTACAAACATAATACTTCCGCTTTCACGTCTAATGGCATGAAAGCATATCCCTCCTTCTGAACACAATTGAAATAATTATATTCGTAATTATTATATAATGTTCTTTAATGTTTGTCAATGATCTTACACAAAAATTATACAAAGCGAACAAGAATTTTGTGTTTTTTTGTGGATAATTATATTCACTCCCTCACTGTCCTTGAAATAAAAGCAAAGCGGCCCGCCGCTCTGCGATAACAGCCTTTTTCCTCTTTTTACCTGAATTCAACTGTTGCGTTTCCCGATCCGACCGCGTTTTTAAGCCCCGCCGTATCTTCTATATATCCGATCCTCGTATAGCTGTAGGGCGTATTGAAGCTGTCGTAGAAAAGCACTATGCAGCTTGAGCCGTAAAGCATGATATCGCCGCTGTTTATATGCCCGACATTTTCGCTTGCGGCAGACAGATTTTTATCAAGATAGATGTACTTTTCATTTCCGTTAAGCTCCGACATATCGAGCTTGAGCGGAAGCATTGCCTTAAACTCCTCGGCCGCTTTTGTATCATGGAATTTTGCGGAATACTCCTTGCCGTTTATGATTATTTTCATTTCGTTCTCCTTTGTAACAGGTTCGTTCGGCGCGGTTTCGGAGCCGGTATTGACTGAGGAACTGCTGTTTCCCGAGCTTAGTGAGGCTGTGCTTTGTGCGGGACTGCTTTCACTCTGCACATAAGATTCGGTATCAACCGAACCGATGCTGCTGTTTGTTTCGTTCGGATCGTTTGATGTTACGCCCTCGTTATCATCATTTTCTTCAAGCTCCGTTTTCTGAGAATTTTCGCCTGAGATCTGCGTTTCGGGCTCGGGGGTCGTTGTGTTTGCCGAATCAGCGCAGCCCGCTGTAAGCAATGCCGCAGCAAGCGCAAGCGCTCCGATTTTTGTTTTCGTCATAAAGTCACTCTCCTATAATCGGCCTTGCAAAAACCGCAATGCCGAAGCCTATCATAATTGTCCCGAATATTTTATTCGGCGTTGTAAATCCATTTTCGCCGAATTTTTCCTTAAAGTTTCGGGAGATGGCGGGCAGGACCATCCGCCACATCGGCGTATCGAGCAGAACTCCCTCAACAAGGCTCAGAGCTTTTCCAATGCCTCGCCCTTGACGTTCTCAGACTTCCACGCGATCAGCGCGAAATTGCCGTCGGTGTGACTGTCAACGCGGTTTATCC
>JAFLUE010000113.1 GCA_022508945.1 Oscillospiraceae bacterium | reverse complement strand
TCTGAAGGAGACTATCCGCGGCTTTAAGGAGATCATCGAGGGCAAGCACGACGATTTGCCGGAGAGCGCGTTCTTGTTCGTCGGAACTATTGATGAGGCTGTCGAAAAAGCAAAGAAGGAAGCCTGATGAAAGGACGGTGCTTTGATGACGCCATTTAAGCTGCAAATAATTACGCCCGAAAAAACTGTTTTTGACGGCGAAGTCGAGCAGGTTATCGTTCGCACGACCGTCGGCGACGTCGGAATACTCAAAGGTCACGAGCCGTATTGCGCCGCTATCGGCGTTGGACAGATGCGTGTTATGACAAACGGAGAGTTCCGCAGAGCGGCGACCTCGGGCGGGATCATAAAGGTTTCGAGGGAGCTTACGACAATTCTTGTGCAGACCTGCGAATGGGCTGACGAGATCGACGTTGAACGTGCAAACAACGCCAAGGCTGCCGCGGAGGAGCGAATCAAAGCCGCACAAAGCGACAAGGATCTGCTCTTGGCGGACGCGAAGCTCAAACGTGCGCTCAACCGTATCGACACGGCAAGCTTTATAAAGTAAAGTAAAAAAATTCCCCCGTCCGACAGGCGGGGGAATTTTGCAGGTAAGGTAAAAAATGCTGACCGATAAATTCAAAGAATGGCTTGAAAATCAGACAGACAAATTTGTAATAATTGACCGATATGAATACAATCCCACACGACCCTCTTCGGAAAGCGACGGCTCTGTGGTTATAAATTTTATTGACCGTAACGAGAGTTATTGCGGAAATATCTGCGTCAGAAACACAGGAGGATATGTTGACGCATATATGTTGGATATGTCGGGAAATGAAGTCTGGGGTATAAGCCGCAGTGTGGATAATGATGTTGACTTCACCTTGTTACTAAAGGAAATGTTTAAATATTTAAAATAACACGATAAAAACCGAATCGTTTTGTACGGACATAAAAATCCTCCTATGATTCACCATAGGAGGATTTTTTATGATCATTTGCCGCTGAGCCTTTCAACCTCCGAAAGCTCACGAAGAATCGTTTTTCCTTTTTCTTCGGCATTTTTCAGCAAGGTCTCGTTTGCCTTGTTGATCTCACCGATCTCACAGCCGCAGTCTATAACATACTCGCAGCCTTCCATACAGTCTTCCGCAAGCCGGATCGTCTGCTCATCGGGCTTTGAAAACGCCGAGCAGGAAACGGTTTTTTTCGCGAGAACGGAAGCTATCTGAAAATCAATGTCGTTTTCAAACAATATCCCCGCGTAAAACGAAATACCGAGCCGCCGTAAAAGGCGGTAAAAAATTATTCCGCTTCCGTTGCCTCCGATAACGAAGACCTTCGGATCTCCGCTTGTTGGAAGAAAAAGCTCGGAGCTTCCGAAAAGCGGGTTGTACTTTCCCAGCTCGATCTCGTACAGCTCGGAGACAGTGTTCCCGACGAAGATCTCCTCGGGTGTTCCGATCTTCAGAATATGCTCGCCCCTTACGCACATGATCTTGTCGGAAATTTTCGCCGCAAGGTCAATTTCGTGAAGGCTCAATACTATCGTTATCCCCTTGCTTTTTGACATTTCGTGCAGTGTTTCGAGAAGCTCGGTTTTGTGTTTTATATCAAGAAATGATACCGGCTCGTCAAGTACTATGATTTCGGGCTGTTGGCAAAGCGCGCGCGCAAGCATAACGCGCTGCCGCTGACCGTCGCTCAGCGTGCTTATCTCTCTGTCATAAAGTTCGAGAGCGTGGACTTGTTCAAGAGATTCGCGGACAATCCGCCTGTCATCTTCAGTAAGCTTTCCGAAAGCGTTTGTGTACGGATATCTTCCTGAAGCCACAAGCTCTCCGACCGTCATAAGCTCGGGACAGACCCTATCCGTCAGAACAACCGCAAGCCGTGCCGCAAGTCCCTTTGGAGACAGATCCGAAAGCTCGTCCCCGCCGATAAAGACACTTCCGCTTATCAAGGAAAGCTGTTTTGAAATGCTTTTGAGTATTGTGGATTTTCCCGCGCCGTTCGGTCCGATAAGCGCGAGAATTTCGCCGCGTTTTATTCCCACGGAAATATCCGAGATAAGCGGCTTTTTGTTATAGCCGACCGTAAGCCCCTTACACGAGAAGTAAAACTCGTCAGTCATTTTGCTTCCTCCTCGACGCCATAAGCCATATTACGATCGGCGCTCCGATTATTCCCGTAACCGTTCCGATCGAAAGATCTGTCGGCGAAAAGATCGTCCGCGCGATAAGATCGCAGAACATACAAAATACCGCTCCGCCAAAAAACACAGCGGGGATCATAAGCTTTGGGCTGTTCGTCCCGAGACTCATCCGCGCGATGTGCGGAACGGCGATACCCACAAATGATATAGGTCCCGCGAACGCTGTGACTGCCGCGGAAAGCACGCTCGAAAGCGCGATAAGAACCGCGCGAAAAACGCCTATTCTTACTCCCACGCTTTTTGCATATCCTTCGCCGAGCGCGTAAGCCGAAATGGGCTTTGACGCAAGACAGGAAAGAATAAACGCAGGAAAAACTATCGCCGCCGCAATTCCGACATTCTGCCATTTTGCTCCCGAAAAGCTTCCGAGTGACCAGTGCGTAAGGCTTACAATGTCCGCGTCCTCCGCGAAGTTTATCAGAAAATCCGTAACGGACGAGCATATATAACTTATCATAATGCCTATAACAAGGAGCGTTGACATATCCCGAACCTTGCCCGAAAACATAAGTACAACAAAGGTTACAAGCATAGACCCTAAAAATGCCGTCAAAACGGTAACTCCTATCGGAAGACTTGTGTAGTCTTCAGCGAAAATTCCCGCTACCGCGATCGTTACAATTGCGAGCAGCATTTTTGCTCCCGAGGATATCCCGAGAACAAAAGGCCCCGCGATAGGGTTTCTGAAAAAGGTTTGCAGTAAAAATCCCGACAGCGCGAGCGCGCCTCCGAGAACAGCCGACAAAGCCATTCTCGGAAGCCTTATTTTCCACATGATATTGTAGTTTTCGAGGCTTTCATCGCGCAGAAAAACAATGTCGAAGACCTCGCCGAGCGAAAGCTTTACGCTGCCCGAATTTATGTTCAGAAAAAACGCCGCGATAAAAAGTATTAAAAGCGAGATAAATACTATCGCCGCGCGAAATCCCCTGCGCTTGTCGGTATTTTTGATTTTCATTTGAGTTTGGTCAGATAAGTCAGCTTATCGGTACTTTCGTCCGCATTCAGCATAAGGTTAATGTCGTTTACCATGTTTCCGAGAGTGTTTGATATCTGGAAGAAATCGGGCGTTGTACACCACACATTATTGTTTTTAACAGCTTTCATATCCGCGAGTATCTCGCTTTTGCCCAAAAAATCCGAAAGCTCGGACGGCCTTCCTCCCATAGACCATACATAAATTATATAGTCCGCGTCCTTTGCTCTGTCAAAAAAAGCCTCAAACTCCATATTCGTTGTTCCGGATTCCTCGGGCTTGAGGTCGGAAAGCACATATTTACCTCCCGCAAGCTCAACCATTTTAGACATATAATCTCCCGCGTTTCGCGCATAGAGCTTGCCGGATGAGGTTATATAGAAAACCGCGACGGTTTTTCCCGTGTTCTCTCTTTTCGCAATATCGTCAATATACGCCGCCTGCTTTTCAAATTTTTCCTCAGCCTCGGCTTCTTTGTTAAACATAGCGCCGTAGAGTTTTATCCATTCTACTCTCGCGAGGGGGTGGTCCTCTTTGCTCGAGTGTTCCGCCATTACAGCCACTCCAAGCTCTTCAAACTGTGCGGCAACATTTTCGAGCAGCATTGTCGAAAAAATCGAGAATTTTGTTCCCGTTGAGGCTATCAGCTCGTAGTTCGGCGCGGAATAATCGCCGACATAAGCCATCTTGCCCGATTTAAACGCATCCTTTACGTTATCGATATACCACGAATCAACGTCACTTGTTGTGAGCGTAACACTGTCAAGAGCGCCTATGTCGTTTATAAGCGAAATTGTCGGCGTTGATGAAACGAGAATGTTGTTTATCGGCTGCTGTAAAACTATCGTTTTCTCGGATATTCCCTCGGGAACGCTCATATTTTCGGGAACGATCAAGAGCTCGGTCCCGTCAACGGTTTTGACCTGCTTATACCCTCCCTTATAGTAGTCGACCGAGAAATTCTTCGCGTATTTCAGCTCCATCGAATGGTCAAAAACAAGCTTTCCGTCATAGTTTTCTTCGTCGGGCGAAGAGTTCTCCGAGCCGACCGAGCTTTGAGAATCCAAAACTACGGAAGAATTATTTGACGTGTTTTCCTTGTTTTCATCACAGCCCGACAGCACAACGGCTGCCGCAAGCAGACAAATTAAAAATCTTTTTTTCATAAATAATCATACCTTTCCGGGCAATAAAAAAGCCCTGTTCCATTTGGAAAAAGGCATAACCAAAACACCCCGTGCCATAAGACGAGGGGATAAAGTACGGTCAATGCCTCGTGACCCGAATTTCGGCACATGATTTAAATTTTGCCGAAATTCCGTACTGATAAACGGCAGGTTTCCTGACTTAAAGCTTATACCAATACTTTGGACGCGCAAAAGCCGCCTTCCCGAAAATTCAGTGACCGCGCCGAGAACGGCGCATGGCTTCGCGCTTAGCTTATCACAGTGACGAGATCGTGCGGGATTTATTCCTTATTTCCGTTAAAAAGCTTACGCTTTTCAGCAAAAACAAGCATTGCCCGGCTTCCCTTTTACCCCCGCGGTCATCTTCGCGGGGCACCGTTTACCTATTCAATTTTCAACGGATATATCCAAGGCTTATTTTATCACCGAGTAAAAATGTTTTCAAGTGTTTTTTTTAAGATTGTAGACTTTCACATTTTTATTTATAGCCGATCATACTTTTTTGTAGAATTTTACGGTTGACAATTATCCGAAAAATGAGCTACAATTATTCTATCAATACATCGGGGGAGATAAGTATGCGAAGGATAATGCTTTGCGGAACAAACAGCGGCTGCGGAAAAACGACCGTTGCGGCTGCAATTTTGCAGGCTCTGTTAAACCGCGGCGTAAGAGCGGCTTCGTTTAAATGCGGACCGGATTATATCGATCCGATGTTCCATAGCCGCATAATCGGCGCGCAAAGTTATAATCTCGACAGGTTTTTCTGTGACGATGATACGCTTAAATTCCTGTTTGAAAAACACTCCCGTGAGGCAGATATTTCCGTGATTGAGGGCGTAATGGGATTTTACGACGGCGGACAGGCGTCTTCCCATGAGCTTTCGCAAGCACTTAACGTTCCCGCGGTTATTGTTGTTGACTGTAAGGGAATGGGGACTTCGGTCGGCGCGGTCATAAAGGGTTTTCTTTCCTACAAAGCTACGAACAATATTGCGGGATTTATATTCAACCGCCTTTCCGAGCGGCTTTTGCCCGAGACAAGGAAGATATGCGAAGAGCTTCATACGGAATTTTTGGGATATATTCCGTATTGCAAAAACGCCGAGATACAAAGCCGTCATCTCGGTTTGCTTACCGCCGATGAAATCTCCGATCTGCAGACAAAGGCGCAGATACTCGCGGAAGCTGCAGAAAAATATGTGTGTTTGGACAGGCTGATCGAGCTTTCAAACGCGGGACATCTTGGCGGCTTTAAAGCTCCCGTTTTGACCAGGATCGGGATAACAAAGAAAAAGCCCGTTGTTATCGCGGCAGCGGCAGACGCGGCGTTTTGCTTTACCTACCGCGACAATATGGAGCTTCTCGAAGAACTCGGCTGTGAGATAAGATATTTCTCGCCGCTTTCGGACAAAAAGCTGCCCGAAAACTCCCGCGGAATTATCCTTTGCGGAGGATATCCCGAATTATACGCCGAGCAGCTTTCGGAAAACACCGCCATGCTTTCGGAGATAAGGGAGAGGATACTCGGAGGAATGCCGACGATCGCCGAATGCGGCGGGTTTATGTATCTTCATGAAACGCTTGAAAACGCTGACGGAAAACAGTTTTCGGCTGTAGGAGTTATCAAGGGCAGGGCATTCAAAACCGAAAAGCTTCAGCGATTCGGCTATGTGAATTTAACCGCGAAGCGTGATAATCTGCTCTGTAAGGCGGGCGAAAAGATCCCTGCCCATGAGTTTCACTACTGTGAAAGCTCGGACGCGGGAGAGGATTTTTCCGCCGAAAAAACAAACGGCGAGGTTTATAGCTGTATCCATGCGGGCGAAAATATCTACGCCGGATTTCCGCACCTTTATTTTTACGCAAACCCGCCGATCGCAGAAAATTTTGTGAAAAAGTGTATGGAATACACCGGCTGAGAAGAGAGGGGAGAAAACAAAAATGGGATTTTTACATATTTACTGCGGCGAGGGAAAGGGAAAAACGACTGCCGCGCTCGGGCTTGCGTTAAGAGCCGCGGGCGCGGGAAAGACCGTCCGAATTATCCAGCTTTTAAAAGGCACAAACACCTCCGAGCTTGAGTCTCTGCGTATGATACCTAACATCACCGTTACGCGCTGTGACAAAAACTACGGCTTCGTCAACAAAATGACCGAAGCCGACAAAGCCGAGATAACCGCCTGTCACAACAGGCTGCTTTCGGAGGGTTATGCGCTTGTAAGAAATGGAGCGGTCGATATGCTTATCATCGACGAGTTCAATGCCGCTTATGATTATAACCTGTTCGACAGAAAAACCGCCGAGGAATTCCTGTCCCGCAGGGAATTCCCGACGGAGGTCGTTATTACGGGAAGAAATCCCGCGGACTTTTTCTTAAACATCGCCGATTACATAAGTGAGGTAAAGTGCGTAAAGCACCCTTATGAAAAGGGTGTTTCCGCGAGAAAGGGAATTGAGTATTAAGGTAAATCGGAATTTGACACGTTGTTTTGGGCGGAGTAATTTAAATATTAATTTAATATGTTGTTACGGGCGGATTTATTTAAAAAGAAATTTCAAAACCGCGCAAAGCTGCGCTTTGCGC
>JAFLUE010000112.1 GCA_022508945.1 Oscillospiraceae bacterium | reverse complement strand
AAGGCTGTCGTAAATATTAAGCACAGCTCCGCCCGGATATCCGAAAACGGTATCCACTTCCTCATCAAGCAGACATTCGACAATTATGTCCGCACCCGATAAAATCATATTAACTATCCCTTTCCTTTAATATTCTTAAATTATACAAAATTTATTATAACACAAATGCTCGTTAAAGTCAACTTTATTTTCATTTCTCGGCAGTTTTGGGTTTTTGAATCAACATTCGCAATTTTTTTTGTGCAATTTATACTTAATGCAACACCGCACAAAGACCGTTCGGCGGCTTTGTGCGGTATTGCCTTGATTTCCGTTTAAGGCGTATCGAAGCCGGTTAAGAGTCTTGATGGAATGTTTTTCAGTGGAAATTCCGAATACACTTTTGTTGAGAATTTATTACATATATAAATTTCGACATTTTGTACAAAATAATCCGAGGGGGTAATCGTTATATGAAAAAATTTTTTAAGGGCGCTTTCTGCGGCTTTTTGAACGGATTCTTCGGCTCGGGCGGCGGAGTTATCGCCGTTCCGATATTGGAAAAGGAGGGCTGTGAGCCGAACGAGGCTCACGCGACCTCGGTCGCGATAATCTTTGTGCTAAGCCTTGTTACGGCGGCGTTTTACGGATTTTCGGGAAATCTTGATTTTAAGACCGCTCTTAACTATATTCCCTTCGGACTTGCGGGAGCGCTGTGCGGAGCGTTCTTCCTGAAAAAGATCCGCGCGGACTGGCTTAAAAGAATTTTCGGCGGCATTGTAACTGCCGCCGCGGTGAGGATGTTATTTGTATGAATATTATAGGACAGGCATTGGCGGGATTTCTGACGGGAGTCTTCGCGTCAATGGGTTTGGGAGGCGGATTTGTGCTGGTCGTGTGGCTGACGCTGTTTATGAATGTCGACCAGCGCGCCGCGCAGGGCATAAACGTATTGTTTTTCCTGCCGATAGCGTTTGCCGCGCTTATAATGCACATAAAAAACGACCTTATAAACAAAGAGCTTGTAAAGAAGCTGCTGTTTGGCGGAGTTGTCGGAGCGGCGGTAGGAACGCTCGGAGCGCAGATCGTAGCGAACGAGCTGCTCAGAAAGCTGTTCGCGGTGTTTCTGATAGCTTTCGGCTTGCGCGAAATATTTTCCGCTAAGTCATCAGCTTCCGCCGATCAAAAAAAATCATCTGTCAAACAAGGCGATTGACGTGTTTCCGCAGGGGAGCGCAAGCCCCGTTTGTGCTACGGGAAGACCTATCTCCTCGCTTGTAACGGTTATTTTAAAGCGCTTTCCTATTGTCATTTGCATAAGATAGCTCATGACGGACGGGGAAAGACCCGTAGTATAGCTGTTCAATACGACAAACAGCGGCTTATCGCTCAAAAGTTCGGTTATATCGGACATAAGCGCGTGGATGCTGTCTTCGATCTTCCACATCTCGCCGTTTGTGCCGCGTCCGTAGCTCGGAGGGTCGAGGATTATTCCGTCATAGCGTGTGCCGCGGCGTATCTCGCGCTTTATAAACTTATTCGCGTCATCAACGATCCAGCGTATCGGCTTTTCTTCAAGCCCCGAGATCTTGGCGTTTGTCCTTGCCCAATCGACCATTCCCTTTACCGCGTCACAGTGGCATACGGAAGCGCCTGCCTCGGCGCAGGCGAGCGTCGCGCCGCCGGTATACGCAAACAGATTCAATACGTTTACGGGGCGGTTTGCCGATCTGATAAGTTCTGAGCAAAAGTCCCAGTTTACCGCCTGTTCGGGGAAAAGTCCCGTATGCTTAAATCCGGTCGGCTTAACTAAAAACCTGAGCTTCCCATAGCTTATCTGCCAGCTTTCGGGAAGCTTTCGCTTGTAGTCCCACGCTCCGCCTCCGCTTGAAGAGCGGATATACCTTGCGTGGGCGGTTTGCCATTCGGGCGCGGCTTTGCTGTTTTGCCAGACTATCTGCGGGTCGGGACGTATCAGAACAACATCTCCCCAGCGCTCGAGCCTTTCGCCGTCCGAAGCGTCAATAAGCCTGTAATCTGTCCATCTATTTGAAACTCTCATCATTATTCTCCATTCAAAAAACAATATGTTTACCGGTATGCAGAAAAAGAGCTTTGATATTACGTTGTCGTGGACGGTTGATTTAAATTGAATTTCAAAATTCTCACTTGACGTCAGCGGAGCTGACGCCAAGCGAGAACCTCGCAAAATTTTTCTGCGAAAAATTTCGCGCTTTTTGAAATTCGAGCCTTGCTGTAACGTTGTTTTAGCGGATTTATTTAAAAAGGATTTTGAAATCCATACTCTAACATCGTGATGTTTGAGACTTTATCTGCAACTGCATTTATTTTAACATTTTTTGTCGGTTTTGTCTACATATTTTGCCGAAAATTCAGTAAAAATACTTGACTTTGAGTTGGTCGTTGTAGTATAATATATAATGTATTTTTGTGTTTATTTTAATTTTTTGTTTAGGAATGTGATTTTGTTGGACATAATTAAAGTTGAAGATCTGTGCTATGATTACCTGACATTTGATGAAAACGACAACGTGACCGAAAAAACGCAGGCGCTTAAAAACGTAAGCTTCAGCGTTCCCGAGGGGCAGTTTTTGGCTGTGTTGGGACACAACGGCTGCGGAAAATCGACGCTTGCCAAGCATTTTAACGCTATCCTTACGGGAAAAAGCGGATCGGTTACGGTCGATGGGATAGATACCGCCGAAGAGGATAAGATTTACGATATCCGCCGCACGGTGGGAATGGTGTTTCAGAATCCCGACAATCAGCTTGTGGCGACGATCGTCGAGGAGGACGTTGCGTTTGCTCCGGAAAATTTGGGTATAGAGCCGTCGGAGATCAGACGGCGCGTTGATGACGCGCTGAAGCAGGTGGATATGTACGACTTTCGCGAGCATTCCCCTCATCAGCTTTCGGGCGGACAAAAACAGCGCGTGGCTATCGCGGGGATCATCGCGATGCAGCCGCGCTGTATAGTTATGGACGAGCCGACGGCAATGCTCGACCCAAAGGGCAGGCGCGAGGTAATGAAAACCATAAAGTATCTCAACAAGGAAAAGGGGATCACCGTTATACTGATAACCCATTATATGGACGAGGCGGCGCAGGCGGACAGGATCATCGTAATGGATAAAGGCTCGGTCTTAATGGACGGAGAGCCGCATAAGATATTCGCGCGCGGAAAGGAGCTTCGCGCGGCGGGGCTTGATGTGCCGCAGGTCACGGAGCTTTGCGAAATGCTCAGAGAAAGCGGAGTAAATATTTCCGAGGAAATAATTTTTGAGGACGAATGCGCGAAGGCGGTCTCGGAGCTTGCGTTAAAAACAAAAACGGCGGTTGTTGAAAAAAATCGGGAAATAATTCGTGAAAACAAGTTGGAAGAAGCGGCAAGGCTCGAAAACATAACCTACAAATATTCGGTTGGAACGCCTTTTGAAAAGGTTGCGGTCGATAATGTCAGCCTTTCGATAATGCGTGGAGAATTTATCGGGATAATAGGACATACCGGAAGCGGGAAATCCACGCTTATCCAACACCTGAACGGGCTTATTAAGCCGACGGACGGCGTTGTGCTTATTGACGGAAGGGATATTAACGACAGGAAAACGGATATCCGCGATGTGAGATTTAAGGTCGGGATAGTTTTCCAGTATTCGGAGCATCAGCTTTTTGAGGAGACTGTGGCGAAGGATATTGCATACGGTCCGAGAAATATGGGGCTTTCGGATGAGGAAATACAAAAGCGCGTACAGTCCGCCGCGCAGAGCATGGGGATAACACACCTGCTCGAAAAATCGCCGTTTGATCTTTCGGGCGGTCAGCAGCGCCGAGTCGCGCTTGCGGGAGTTCTCGCAATGGATCCCGAGATCCTTATTCTCGACGAACCCGCCGCGGGACTCGATCCAAAGGGCAGGGACAAAATACTCGGCTTGATACAAAATTACAAGCGGACATCGGGAAAAACGGTGCTTTTGGTTTCACACTCCATGGAGGATATTGTAAAGTACGCCGAAAAGGTGCTTGTTATGAACAAAGGAAAGCTTTTCTGTTTTGATTATACCGACAAGGTCTTCGAGAGGACAGACGAGCTTGCGGCGATAGGTCTTGATGTTCCGCAGATAACGAGGTTTTCTCATAAGCTTAAAGAACTCGGCGTTGATATAGGAAACGATATTTACACTGTTGAGAGAGCAAAAGAGCGTATTCTTTCACTTCAGTCGTAGAAAAAGCTGAAATCACATAATAATCGAGTGCGGATTTTGAAATTATTTCAGATCGTTAAACGGCTAAAACCGCGTTATAGCCGCGCGAGAAATTCGCCTACGACAACGTCATAGAGTGTGCGAAATTTTAAAAATCAAGCAACGCTGAAGCACGAGGCGAAGCCGAGAGCGAAGCGCTGTTTGGACAGCGCAGCGTTATGCGCGAAGTAAATAACGACAACGTCATAGAGTGCGCGAAATTTCAAAAATCAAGCAACGCTGAAGCACGAGGCGAAGCCGAGAGCGAAGCGCTGCTTGGATAGCGGAGCGTTATGCGCGAAGTAAATAACGACAACGTCATAGAGTGCGCGAAATTTCAAAAATCAAGCAACGCTGAAGCACGAGGCGAAGCCGAGAGCGAAGCGTTGCTTGGATAGCGCAGCGTTATGCGCGAAGCGTATAACGCTGCGCGGTTTTGAAATTTCCATTTAGATAAGGAAAAAAGATGATTAAAGACATTACTATCGGGCAGTATTTCCCGGGAAAATCGGTCATACACCGAATGGACAGCCGCGTAAAGCTGCTTTTGGATATTGTGTATCTGGTTATGCTTTTTGTTTCGCAGAGCTTCACAGGGCTTTTCGCGGGGCTGTTTTTCATGGTGATATGCTATATCGCTTCGGGGATAAAGCTTATCATGATAATAAAAAGCATTAAGCCAATACTTCCGCTTATGGTAATTACGGCGGTGTTGAATATGTTGTTCATCGGGGGAGAAGAACCGCTTTTTCAGTGGTGGATAATTTCTGTTTATCCCGAAGGACTCAGAACATCGGTGTTTATGCTTGTGAGAATAGTGGCGCTTATTGTCGGAATGTCGCTGCTTACTTATACGACCTCGCCGATCATGCTTACGGACGCGATAGAGCGGCTTTTGTCGCCGCTTAAAAAGCTTCGTTTTCCCGTACATGAGCTTTCGATGATGATGACGATCGCGCTGAGATTTATCCCTACGCTTGTCGAGGAGACCGACAAGATAATGTCCGCTCAAAAGGCGCGCGGCGCAAACCTCGATTCGGGTAATCTTTTTCAAAAGGCAAAGGCGCTTGTGCCTATACTGATACCGCTTTTTGTGTCGGCATTCAAGCGCGCAAACGAGCTTGCGACCGCCATGGAATGCCGCTGTTACCGCGGCGGTGAGGGAAGAACGCGTATGCGTCAGCTTAAGATCGCCGCGCGTGATATTGTCGCTTGTGTGATAATGCTTTTGCTTCTCGGGGGAGAGATCGCGATGAACTTTTTCCCCATTATCCCGTAATATATCCGAAATACAATGTGTTTGATCTTTCCGCTGTGATGCAGGTAAAATGAAAGGCAAAAATCTGATACGCGTTTAATGAGGGGATGGATCTATGTTATTCAAATTTACATTTAATTACGCCACCGATTTCAGTTGTATATGGAGCGGGGACTCTGAGGCGTTTCACAAATACGGAAGCATAATTGAACACGAAAAAATCGGAATTTCCAAAGAACTTGACTTGGAAATGCAAGGTCTATGTAAAGAATATCAATCGTCATTAAATTGGGACTGTCCACAGGAGCCTTCCCCATGGACAGATGAGCAAAAACAATTGTTTGCCCGAAAGGCAAGGAGTGTTTACGATAAACTGATCTCTGAAATCGGAGAAAGATATCATATACAGTATGATGTATTTATACCGTAATAGGCAGACATTTCGGATTTATTCCATTAATCACCCGAAAGGACAAAATGACTAAACGTTACTACTCGCTTTTCGATTATAACAACGACAAATACGGCTCGCGTATCTACAAGGCAACCTTAGACGCGGGCTTTTCCTGCCCGAACGAGCCGAAATGCATTTACTGCTCACAAACACCGAAATGTGGACTTTCAATATATGAGCAGTGGGAAAAGGAAAAAAACAGGATATACGCGAAGGCTCCGAACGCGAAGATATGTGCATATTTCGGTATACGCACAAATACATTCTGCTCGCCCTCCGAGCTTGAAGGTCTGCTGAAAACAGCGGAGGAGCTGGGCGCGTTTTCGGTTTCTATAGCGACAAGAGCCGATTGTATTGACGAGGAAAAGACTGAGGTATTGAGCAATTGCACAATGCCGCTCACCGTAGAGCTTGGGCTTCAGACTGTTCACGACCAAACCGCAAAGCTCATTTGCCGCGGTCATTCGTTCGGGGATTTTCTGCGAGGCTATGAGCTGCTTAAAAAGCGCGGGATCCGTGTTTGTGTGCATATAATAAACGGACTTCCGAACGAAGATATCCCGATGATGCTTGAAACGGCGAGAGTCATAGGAAAGCTGAGAGTTGACGGAGTAAAGATACATTCCTGCCACGTTATGCGCGGAACAAGGCTTGCCGAACTGTACGAAAGCGGAGAATATACGCCGATAACGTTTGAGGAATATATTGAAACTGTCGTAAGACAACTCGAAGTCCTGCCGAAAGAAACCGTTATAGAGCGGCTTACGGGCGACGGGGACAAAGCGCTACTCATTGCGCCGGACTGGAGCCGCGACAAGATAGCGGTGCTTGGCGGTATTGACAAAAAAATTGCACAACTTGATGCTTTTCAAGGAAAAAACTTTTGTATATAATTGATGTTGACAAATCAAATACCCAGTGTTATAATAGGTAAAGTAGGAATTGAATTACATGATATTCGAGCGGATTTATTTAAAAAGAAATTTCAAAACCGCGCAGCAAGCTGCGCTATCCAAGCGCGAAATGCTCACTACGCTACGCTTCGTTCCGCTTTCGCGCTTGATTTTTGAAATTTCGCGCACGAATACTATGTGGTATCGGGCGGATTGATT
>JAFLUE010000111.1 GCA_022508945.1 Oscillospiraceae bacterium | reverse complement strand
ACTTATGCAGATAATGGAGGAGACCTTCGACTGGATAAAACTAAAGCGCGGCGATACGGATACGGTCTATTATGATATGTATTCGGCGGAGAAGAATATCGAATACGGGTGTTGGCTTTTGGGTTTTTTGTATGAAGAATTCGGCGATATCGACTGTGTCGCCGCGGCATACCACGCGGGACGCGGAAATGTGAACAATTGGCTTTCGGACAGGCGTTATTCCGCCGACGGAATACATCTCGACTATATCCCGATATCCGATACGGCGCATTATGTTGATAAAATCAACGCCACAATGAAAACCTATATCATGCTCTATGACGGAAAATGAAACCGAACAAAATTTACGAAAGGAAGTAGATAAAATGGCAAAGAAAGAAACCTCCGACGCAAAGGAACTTAAACAAAAGCTCTTTTTGCAGAGGAAAAACGCGTATCTCAGAATGAGCGACGCGGAGATCAAAAAGTGTGAGAAATTCTGCGAGGGGTATAAAAAATTCCTTGACGAAGCAAAAACAGAGCGCGAGGCGGCGGGCTTTATAGAGCGCTCCGCGAAGGCAGCGGGATTTGTTTTGTTTGATAAGAAAAAACGCTATAAGGCGGGGGACAAGGTTTATTATGTGAACCGTGAAAAAGCGGTTATTCTTGCTGTTATAGGAAAAGAGCCGATCGAAAACGGCGTAAATCTTGTCGCGGCGCATATTGACAGCCCGCGCCTCGATATGAAGCAAAACCCCTTGATTGAAAAGGACGAGGTAGGATATTTCAAGACCCACTATTACGGCGGAATCAAAAAATATCAGTGGCCGACGGTTCCGCTGTCGCTTCACGGGGTAATAATCAAAGCCGACGGCAGTAAGGTTATAGTGCGTATCGGCGAGGACGAGGGCGATCCGGTCTTCTGCGTATCCGATCTGCTTCCACATCTCGCTTCTGCGCAGATGAAGCGTCCTTCGGCGGAGCTTGTAAAGGGCGAGGAGCTTAACCTTATAATAGGCTCGCGTCCGTTTAAAGACGATGAAACAAGCGAGCGCGTAAAGCTTAATCTCCTTATGCTTTTAAATGAAAAGTACGGAATAACCGAGTCGGATTTTCTTTCCGCGGAGCTTGAGGCGGTTCCCGCTTTCAAAGCAAGCGACATCGGCTTTGACAGAAGCCTTATCGGCGGTTACGGTCAGGACGACAGGGTATGCGCGTATACCGAGCTAATGGCTGTTCTTGGCGCGAAATCACTTAAAAAGACAGCAGTCGCGATCCTTACGGATAAAGAGGAGACCGGTTCGGACGGAAACACGGGACTTCGCTCGGCATATCTGAAATATTTTATCGCGGACTTAGCTGCAAACTTCGGTAAGGAGGGCAGGGAGGTGCTTTCAAATTCAAAGTGCCTTTCAGCCGATGTAAACGCGGCATACGACCCGACCTTTCCCGATGTTTTTGAGAAAAACAACGCGAGCGTGTTAAACGGCGGAGTTTGCGTAACAAAATACACAGGCTCGCGCGGAAAGAGCGGAACGTCCGACGCTTCGGCGGAGTTCGTGGGAGAAATACGCGCGCTGCTTGACAAGAACAATGTTATCTGGCAGACAGGCGAGCTTGGAAAGGTAGATATCGGCGGCGGCGGCACGGTCGCGGCTTATATAGCAAATCTTGATGTTGATACCATTGACGTAGGCGTTCCCGTAATGTCGATGCACGCGCCCTTTGAGATAACCGCGAAAACAGACGTTTACGCGGCGTTTAAGGCATTTGAGGCGTTTATAAATAACTGACAGACTGCTCTTGTCCTAATTCACCCTTTTGCTTAATAAACATATAGTAAATGGGGTGATCGTATGGCAAAAGCGCGCGACTTTTTCAGAAGGCTTGGCATAAAGCTTATCGCGGCGGGACTGGTTGCGGTAGGCGTTCTGCTGCTAATGGATCTGAGCTTTCGGGATATTATCGAAACGGTAAACGCTTATGAGTGTCATGAGCTTGTTTCAATGATTCTGAACGAGGCGATATCCGATGAGCTTGAAAATGAGGAAACCGATTACAATAAGCTTGTGATGCTCTCTACAAACAACGACGGCGAGGTTATTTCCATCGAGAGCAACGTAGTGAACATAAATAAGCTTAAAACAGGCATAATCCGACGGCTCGAGCGGGAGATCGCGAGACTCTCCTCATACAACATCGAGATACCCGTCGGAACGCTTCTCGGTATTCAGATGCTCCACGGAAAGGGCTTTAATATCGGAATGACGGTCAAGCCTGTAGGAATGGCGTCCGCCACGATAATAAGCGAGTTTGTTTCCGCGGGGATAAATCAGACGCTTCATAGGATCGTTATTGAGATAAGAACGAGCGTTGACGCTATAATACCGGGCTTTTCGACAAGAGTTCCCGTTACGACAACGGTCGTCGCGGCGGAAACAGTTATTGTGGGAAGAGTTCCGAACGCGTATACCCATGTTATCGCAAGCGATTCGATAAGCGGGTATTTGAATGATTACGGAGCAATTATGGATTAACGGAGATGAAAAATTGGAGATAAATGAAGCGAAAAAGAGAATTTCGGAGCTTACGGAAATTCTCGAAAAAGCAAATCATAACTATTACGATCTTGACAGTCCCACGCTCGAGGACGACGAGTATGACGCGTTTATGAGCGAGCTTCGCGGGCTTGAGCGTGATTTTCCCGAGCTTCTGAGCGAAAGCTCGCCTTCGCAGAGAGTAGGAGGTTCGGCGCAGAACACGTTTGAAAAGGTGAACCACGCTGTACAGATGGCGAGTCTTCAGGATGTTTTCAGCGAAGATGAGGTCGAAGCTTTTTTTGAACGTGCGTTTGAAGCAGGTGCGCGTGAGTTTACGGTTGAACCGAAGATCGACGGACTTTCCGTATCTCTTGAATACGAAAACGGAGTTCTGGTGCGCGGTTCAACGCGAGGCGACGGATTTGTCGGCGAAAATATTACCGCGAACTTAAAGACGATACGTTCCGTGCCGCTTAAGCTTTCGGAAAGCATTCCGTTTTTGGAGGTTCGCGGAGAGGTCTATATGCCGAAAGACAGCTTTGCAAAGCTGTGTGAAATGCAGGAGAAAAACGGCGAGCCGCTTCCGAAAAATCCGAGAAACGCCGCGGCGGGCTCCCTTCGTCAGAAGGACAGCAGAATAACCGCGGAGCGCGGACTTGACATATTTTGCTTTAATGTTCAGCAGGTAAGCGGAATTGAGTTCAAAACACATTCCGAGAGCCTTGAATATCTGATAAAACAGGGCTTCAAGGTAATTCCGGATTATCGCGTCTGCAAAACTCTCGATGATATTTTGGATCGAATTCACGAAATAGGTCAGATGCGGCTTTCGCTTCCGTTTGACATTGACGGCGCGGTAGTAAAGGTAAATGATCTTTCAATTAGAACGGAGATAGGAGCTACGGCAAAAACGCCGAAGTGGGCGGTTGCGTTTAAATACCCGCCCGAGGAAAAGGAAACGACGCTGAATTCGATAGACATCAATGTCGGACGAACGGGCGCGCTTACTCCCGTGGCGATCTTCGACACCGTTCAGCTTGCGGGAACATCTGTTTCGAGAGCAGTCCTGCATAATCAGGACTACATCTCCGAAAAGGATATCCGCGTAGGCGACAGAATAGTTGTACGAAAAGCGGGAGATATTATCCCTGAGGTCGTGAGAAGCGTTTCACACGCAGAGAATTCCGAGCCGTTTGTGATACCGAGGGTTTGTCCCGTATGCAATTCCGAGGCTGTTCGCGACGAGGACGACGCTGTGATACGGTGCGGAAATATAAACTGCCCCGCGCAGATACTCCATTCGATAGAGCATTTTGCCTCGCGAAGCGCTATGAATATCGACGGACTCGGCGAAGCTATAGTAGAGCAGTTGATAAACGCCGATCTTGTTCATACGGTCGCGGATCTGTACACGCTTGATATTCAGGACTTGACCGCGCTCGAGCGATTCGGACAAAAATCCGCCGAAAACCTGCTTTCAGCCATTGAAAAATCGAAGCAAAACGAGCTTCCGAAGCTTATTTACGCTCTCGGAATACGCGGGATAGGCGGACGGGCGGCGCTGTTGTGTGAGAAATTCGGTGATATGGACAGCATTATGTCGGCGAGCGAGGAAGATATCTCGTCGATAGACGGCTTCGGAGAGGTTCTTGCGAAAAACGTTTATACCGCAATGCGTGAGCCGCATATGACAGAGCTTATAAACCGCCTCAAGGAATTGGGCTTGAATATGAAGTACGAAAGCAAAAAGGTTTCGGACAAGCTTTCTGGGCTGACATTCGTAATTACGGGAACGCTCCCGACATTGAAGCGCGATCAGGCAAAGGAAATGATAGAACAGCGCGGCGGAAAATGCAGCGGTTCTGTTTCAAAAAAGACAAATTATGTTCTTGCGGGAGAAGAGGCAGGTTCTAAGCTCACAAAGGCAAACGAGCTTGGGATAACCGTTATTTCCGAGGAACAGTTTTTTGAGATGATCGGAGAGTAAAAAAATACTTGAGGAATAAGCTGATCTATGCTTGAATTATTTGATCACGCCGCTGTAAATCCGCCGATAACGGAAGAACAGCTTACAGTGCTGCTGCGATGGTTGATAAGTTCCGGCTTTCCCGATACAACGCTGTCGGATGACTACACCGCGTTTTTGCGCGAGAGCAACGGCGGCGACTTCGTAAAGGACGGCAGGGAATTTCAGTTCCTTTCGGCTGAGGAGGTCACCGAATACTACGCCGCTTATAATTTTGCTCGATATATGCCGTATGCGCTTCCGTTCGCAATGGACGGCAACGGAAACTTTTACATCTTTGATAGGCGTAAAAAAGACGAAAGTGTTTATCTTGTAAGCGCGGGTGATCTCGGTTGGAGCGGCGGCGAGTGTGAATTGTACGCGGAGAGCTTCGCCGACTGCTTTAAAATATCTTATTAAAGCTCTTTACAAGAAATCGAAAAAGTGATAAAATACTAATGTATGCTAAAAAATTTTTTGGAGGTAAAACAAATGGGAATGACAATGACACAGAAAATTCTCGCTAAACACGCGGGGCTTGATAGCGTCGTCGAGGGACAGCTCATCAAGGCAAAGCTCGATATGGTCTTGGGAAACGATATCACAAGCCCCGTCGCTATAAACGAGTTTGAGAAAAACGGATTTACGAGCGTTTTCGACAAAACGAAAATTTCGCTCGTAATGGATCACTTTACTCCGAACAAGGATATCAAAGCGGCAAAACAGTGTCAGCAGTGCCGCAATTTCGCGGACAAGCATGATATCCTGAATTACTATGATGTAGGAAACGTCGGTATAGAACACGCGCTTCTGCCCGAAAAGGGTCTGGTCATAGCGGGCGACTGCGTTATCGGCGCGGACAGCCACACCTGCACCTACGGCGCGCTCGGAGCGTTCTCGACCGGCGTAGGCTCGACCGATATGGCGGCGGGAATGGCAACGGGAGAAGCGTGGTTCAAGGTTCCGTCCGCGATAAAGTTCAATCTCACGGGAAAGCTCAATAAGTGGGTAAGCGGAAAGGATGTTATCCTACATATAATCGGAATGATAGGCGTAGACGGCGCGCTTTATCAGTCAATGGAGTTTACCGGCGAGGGTCTTAAAAATCTTTCTATGGACGACAGGCTCTGTATGGCAAACATGGCGATAGAAGCCGGCGCGAAAAACGGTATTTTCGAGGTGGACGATGTTACTCTCGACTACATAAAGGAGAGAAGCGACCGCGCTCCCGAGATATTCAAGGCAGACCCCGACGCTAAGTACAACCGAGTAATTGATATTGATCTAAGCGAGATAAAGCCTACGGTCTCTTTCCCGCACCTGCCCGAAAACACCAAAACAATTGACGAAGCCGAAAAGCTGAATATCAAAATAGATCAGGTAGTCATCGGCTCCTGCACAAACGGCAGGTACAGCGACCTCGAAACGGCTGCCGCTGTTGTAAAGGGTAAGAAGGTAGCAAAGGGAGTACGCGCCATCGTTATTCCCGCAACGCAGAAAATATACATGGAAGCGCTGAAAAACGGTCTGCTCGAAATATTTGTCGAAGCGGGAATGGTAGTTTCCGCGCCGACCTGCGGTCCTTGTCTCGGCGGACATATGGGCATACTCGCTCCGAACGAGAGAGCGGTATCCACCACAAACCGCAACTTTGTCGGAAGAATGGGAGATACTTCCTCCGAGGTTTATCTTGCAAGTCCCGCTGTCGCGGCGGCAAGCGCTATAAAGGGCTATATTTCGGGGGAGTTTGAATGATGGTAAAACATATTATTATCTGGACGCTTAAGGAAATGCCCGAAGCGGAAAAAACCGAGCATAAGAAGCTTATAAAAGAAGGACTTGAGGGTCTTAAAGGAAAGATAGACGGACTGCTCGAAATAAAAGTAGTGACCGAGCCTTTGCCTTCGTCAAACGGCGATCTGATGCTCGACAGTACGTTTGCCGATTATGACGCGTTAAAGGGATATTCAGTACATCCCGAACACGTTAAGGTCGCGGACGAGCGCGTAATACCGTTTACCGCGGACAGAAAATGCCTTGATTTTGAAATAATATGAAATATAAGGAGAATAAAAATGAAAGCACACGGAATTGTACATAAATACGGCGACAACGTTGATACCGATGTAATCATCCCCGCAAGATATCTCAATACTGCCGACCATAAGGAGCTTGCGGCTCACTGCATGGAGGATATCGACAAGGACTTTGTAAAGAACGTCAAAGAGGGCGACATAATGGTTGCGAATATGAACTTCGGCTGCGGAAGCTCGCGCGAGCATGCTCCGATAGCCATAAAGGCAAGCGGGATAAGCTGTGTTATTGCTTCGACCTTCGCGAGAATTTTCTACCGCAACTCAATAAATATCGGTCTGCCCATTCTCGAATGTGACGAGGCGGCAAAGGATATCGAAGCGGGAAATGAGGTCGAGATCGATTTCGACAGCGGCGTCATCACCAACATTACAAAGAACAAGACATATAAAGCTCAGCCGTTCCCCGAGTTTATAAAGGAGATAATAAAAAAGTGCGGACTGCTGAATTCAATGAAAACGTGAGGATCGATATACG
>JAFLUE010000110.1 GCA_022508945.1 Oscillospiraceae bacterium | reverse complement strand
ATATACAATATCAGCCATTTTTTCCTCCTATAAATCATTCTTCCGAAGAAGTTCTTTGAGTGATACGGAAGATCACAAATTCCGCGGGCTTTACGGGCGCAACTCCGATAACGCATATAAGCCGTCCGTTGTTTATGTCGTCCTGCGTCATTGTCTCTCTGCCCACGTTTACGAAAAACGCCTCGGCGGGAGAACCGCCCGCAAGCGCTCCGCTTCTCCATACCGTATTAAGGAACACGTCTATCGTTCTTTTTACGCGCACCCACAAAAGCTCGTCATTAGGCTCGAAAACGACCCAGTTCGTGTTTGCCTTTATTGACTCCTCAAGATAAATAAACAGACGCCTTACGTTTACATATTTCCATGAGGAATTGGAGCTTACCGTTCTCGCGCCCCATACTCTTATCCCCTGTCCGGGGAAAAATCTTATCAGATTTACACCCTTGGGATTGAGTATATCCTGCTCGCCTTTATTATACATACAGTCAAGCCCAACACAGGCGCGTACCGTTTCGTTCGCGGGAGCCTTATGTACGCCTCTTGAATTATCGCTTCTGGCGAAAATGCCCGCTACCGAGCCTGATGGCGGAATGGCTGTATTCTTCTTTGCAAGCGGATCGAAAATTTCTATCCACGGATGATATAAAGCGGCGTAGCTTGAATCAAAAATATTCCTGTGAGCGACAACATCATCTATTTTCTGACTTTCGCGCGGAAGATCAAGCACCGCGAAACGGCTTGCCAATCCCTCGCAGTGAGCCACGAGGCTTAGCTGAACATTCGGGTCTGTAACGCCCGGAACAGCAATTATACTTACCACATCGTTGTCGATAAAGCTTTGTATTCCCGTGCGCTTTCCGGGACCGTTGTCCGTTCCGATGAAGTCAGAGGCGCTTAAAGAGTCCTTTGTCCCGTCAGAGCCGCCGTCCATGCCTATTACAAGTATGTCCTTGTCCTTTCCCGCGATCATTTCAAACGTTGAACATAACTCTTCGGCTTCGGGGACCTCAACACTCACGTCGAGCAGATCCGACTTTGCCATTTTATTTTTGATAAAGCTTGAAGAACGGAGATTCAGGCTTACGTTTTCATATAGCTCTACCGCGTCCTCGTACTTTATCTCAACATTAAATTCGCAGGTATAGATAACCTTTGACGGCAAGATCTCCGTGTCGGTAACATCACCTTCAAAATCTCCCGTAAAGCTCAACAGGTTATCCTGAACCGAGGAAATTTTGTTATACTGTATCTCATTTCCGTCAGAGAACGCGACAATATCGCCCGTCTGAAAGCCTGCGGCGTTTTTGACCTTGTATACTGTTCCCTGAACAAGCTCGTCGGCGCTTAAAATCTGCGTTTTTGCTTTTGACGACGGGGTGATGATGACTCTGATAAAATTTCCCCATTTCCCGGGGTCTTTTGCGGTAAATTTAACAACGCTCTGCTCAGAAACACTCTGCGCGCATTTTGAATCGGGCGGCGTTACTCTCATAATATAGGCTCTTGTTCCGCCGTTGATAAAAAAATGCTCTACGGCATACGACAGAAAGCGATAATCCTCAAATTCCGCCTGTGACAGATATCCGCCGTATTTCCGCTTAAAATCCGCAAAATTGGTCACGAGCTGCGGAGTTCCCTTGTCCGGACCTTTTACGCTGAGTCCTATAAATCCTGCCGTGCTGGTTCCCACGCCCTCCATGGGCTTTGAACCCGATTCAAACTCCTCAACGTACACTCCGGGTGATAAATATTCCGGCATTTGTTTTCCTCCTTTATGAATTGGTTTATAATAAACGCTTGTGATATAATTGCCGTTCGCGCGGAGCAAATTTGTTAAAAAATTCACCTGCACGCGATGGCACTTTTTATATTACAGCACAGCGTCTGCCTGGACTCTTACGGCATTTTTGCCGCTTTCATCGTAAAGTCTTGCTGTTGCAGTGCCTATAAACGGCTTTTCTATGGGTATTCTTTCTTTAACATACAAATCGAACGCGGGCAGCATTACGGAATTCTCCATGCCGTAATCGTTCACAGTCTTTTTTACCGAATAATCGGTCATAAGCGCGTTCTTCGCCTTTTCAAGAACAACAAATTCCTCAGCGCCTGAGCTTGTGTCCAACAAAAGAAAGCTTCTTCCCTCAAGACAAAACCGATAAGGATTTTCGACAAGGATATGCCCGTCTCCCGCTTTGACAGGTTTTCCGATATAAAAATACCCATATTCAAGCGCCGCTTTGCTGTATGACACGGCATTTAGCCACACGGCAGGTCTTCGCGGCGGAGGGGCTTTGCGTATAAGGTTTATACGTAATATCTCCTCTTCGAGACTTGCTCGGCATTCACAGCCGTAGTAGACATCGGATCTTACGGAAAGCATAAATTCATTCGGAAGTTCCTTTGATGCTATGTAAAATCCGCTGCTTTTTCGTACGGGGCGAAAACTCTTTCCATCGGCAAAAAAGCTCAGCTTGTCCTGTGCGGGAACAAATCCGAACGTATCTATGCACTGTATTATAAGCGAGACCTTCATAACTCTTTCCCCTGCGGCTTTTGCGAAGTTTGAATATTCGACGACGACGTCCCCGAAACAGCTTCGCCCGCGGCTGCCGAGACCTCGACAGGCGTTACATAAAATCCGACCGAAAGCGTTGGAGGACTTTCACGATAGCTTTGGATATTCGACATTTCTTCGGGCGTCAGATCCTGCATTCTGAGCTGAAGCCTGTCAACATACGTCCCGGGTCTGAAGCCAAGCTCGCGCTCCGTCAGAACCGGAGTATTCATCAGCGTTTCAACAGCGCGAAACAGTATATTGTGTTCCTCTTGGGTTTTGTGCGCGTCCTCCGCCTTGCTGTACGCGGTAAGAAGGTAGTAAAGCGTCAGAAACTGCGGAGCCTGCTCGCGAAAGCCGCTGCCCTTTTGTATGAGCGGCTGGGGAGTAATGTCATAGCAGGGGCGTATACTGTAAAGGTACAGCCCCAGCATAAGATCCCGCGGCTCGTCGGGAGTGCATATCCCCACGCGCCCCGACCCGGGAAACATATCGGAAAGCGAGCGGGAGAAAAGCTCTGTCAAAGATTGTTCGATTTTTTTCATCTAAAATTGTCCCATCATTACTACTATGTTGAATTTAATAAATTATCTTCCTCCTCTTCACCGTCATTACTTCTTTCCAAATCATTTGATTCATTTTCCAATTCCTGAACTTTCACTAAATCATTATCTTCTTCATCATCAATTACTTGGTATTCCTCTTTATTTGGGACTGCTTCACTTGACATGCTTTTTTGATACGCTTTTTGTGATCTGATAAGAGCGTTTTTTACATTTTGATTTTTTTTGATATTACCCATTTCTCGTGCTTTACATACCGCCGAATCATAATTCCTCTTGACTTTAATTTTCTGCTTTATTACCTCCGCTTTCGCTTTGGCTTTCTCCCCAGGATCTCTAATCGATTTGTGTATCACCTCAGCGGCCGCCTGTTCTTCATACGCGTCGCACGCCGCGTCCGCATATTTTTCGATTTCCTCTATATATCTGTGTTTTCTATCGGCATTTTTTTGATAAAAAAAGCTGGTAATTCCACCTGCTATACCCAAACCCGAAATAATTGAAGAAGCAAGTCCCGCTGACCAATTATAAACAGCCCCTGAATCCGCTTTCTGCACCACCCCTCCGCCCTTAAACTTTGCCTGAAGCGGCTCGTCTTCGGAATCGGAAGATTCCTCCGCTTCATCGGCTTTCTCATCTGCGTCGTCTTCCATAGCCTGATCGTCATTCAGCGGAAGTCCGTCGATCTCGCCGTTAGGCTCTACCATATCGCTTTTCTGCTGGACGACGTGTCCAAGCTCGTGAGGAAGATGCTTTTCCTGACCGGGAGCAATATAGACGTTGCTCCCCTGAGTATAAGCGTGAGCGCGAAGCTGTGCTGGCTTTTCGGAATTGTAATGTACCCTTACGTCGTCAAACGAAAACCCGCTCGAGCGCTCAAAGTTCGTTTTCATTGCCCGTGGGATATTGGTTGTTTTATCCTTTTCGGACGATGTCTTTTGAGTTCTTTCCGCATACGTATTCATACAGGGCAACCTCCTAAATTGATCTTTTTGTAGCCTACATTCGGAAATGATAGTCCGAATTTCTCATACTCGTATTTCAACGCGGACATAATATGCCGCATCGACAGCGGAGACCCCTCCGCGAAAACAGCAGCGGAAAGAGCCGCCCATTTTATCTCCGCGGGAGACAGATCAAAAGCGTCCGCCAAAAATTCAAAGTCAATATCCTCCCGAGGCAGAGCCTCCGGGATAAATTTACGCCACAACTCCGCGCGCGCCGCAGCGTCAGGCCTCAGGAACTCAAGCACAAAGTGCAGGCGCCTTTTAAACGCGGGATCGATATTCCCCTCGATATTAGTCGCAAGCACAACAACCCCGCCGTATTCCTCCATTTTCTGGAGCAGATGAGCGGTCTGCGCGTTTGCATGACGGTCATGAGCATCCGTGACCTCCGTGCGCTTGGCGAACAGAGAATCCGCTTCGTCAAAAAACAGCAGACAGTTGTTTTCCTCCGCTTTTTGAAAGACCTCGGATATCCTTTTCTCCGTCTCGCCTATATATTTATCCTCGATACGGCTTAAGTCAACACGCATGACCTCCAGACCAAGCTCCGCCGCAAGAATATAAGCGGCCATGGTCTTGCCCGTTCCCGAAGCGCCGTAAAACAACACCCCCAAGCCCCTGCCGTAAGGAAACAGCTTCTCAAAGCCGTGTTGTTCCATAAGCCGCGGAAGGGTTTCAACAGTACTTATGATACGTTTAAGGGTTTCGGTTATGTGTTCCTGTGCAATAAGATCCTCAAGACGGAACATAGGATGTATCAGCTTGCAAACGGGACTTTCGCTGTTCAGCGACAGTATACCGCCCATAAGCGCTTTGATATCCGCAGGTCTCGGCGAACATCTTTTGCAGACCTCGGCGATATCTCCGACGGTCAGGCGATAGCGTTCCGCAAGTAATTTCACGTCAATATCCGCACCTTCAAGATAATACCCCCACGCTTTCAAACGCAAGGCATTGTCCAAAGGCGCTGTTTTAAGGGATAAGCGGTTTCTGCCGTGAGGTCTTATCAGGCTGTCTTCCGAATTCACGCAAACAAAAACTGTTGGCAGCAGAGCCGTCAGCGTATTTACAAGATTCACTGCTTTTTTAACTTCCTCATCGGCTATCACTACGGGAACGCTGTCCGTTAATACACACGCTCCTGTCAGAATGTCAGCAAACTCGTCGATATCTTTTATATCATCAGCGTAAACTACCGCCGTCTTTTTTTTTAATGAAGCGCATATCTGCGCGGCAAGAGTGCGTCTGCCGCTGCCTGTCCTGCCGTTAATAACAATACATGATAACGCGTTTGCGGATATAAAATCAACACCGTATCCGTACAAGTCGCTGTACAATAAAGGAAGCTTATCCGAACAAGCGCTAAAGGATATATTCGGAATTGAAACATCGTTTCCGATAATGAAATTGAATATAAAGCTTTTGAGCTTGAAGCGGCGTGAGATCCCGCATCCTTCCTCAATATCAAAAAGATACTGAAACGGCTTTCCTATGAGCATAGTCAAATACACGTTCTCACTATCAACAAACGGATAATGCGAGATCGCATCAAAAAAAGTCGGAGATTCCCCATTTCCTTCCAGTGCCAAGGAAGTTCCGATCATTACGCAGAAATACTCAAAACCCGAAAGCTTAAACCTTTCGCGTACAATAACCGGCGGCAGATATGTTTCTGACGTCATATCCTCGCATGATCTCAAACGGTCAAGCTCGTTCACCAAATCATCGGTGTCCTCCGAACGATCTTGCTCAAAGCATAAACGAATGATCCGACATATATCCGATATGTGTTCAAACGGATCACTATATGACTTTAGCAACTGCCAATTATTTTTTTTATCCATAAACGCCTCGATAACTTTATCAACTACAACATAATGTCGATTATGTTGTATTTTACTCTCAAATCGAGACAGTAAAATGTAAAAAAACACAAAATTCGACTGTGTTTTTTGTTAAAACAGACAGTCGAATAGTTCTTGACATAAAAAACTTTTCATGGTACAATGTATGTAGTAAAAGTGTTATTATATGTGATACAACATAATCGACATTATGTTGTAATAACAAGATTTAGCCGCTCGATCTGACGGGCGTGTATTTGTCCGCTTTCAACTGTGTAGATGCGAGTTGTATTTACGTTTGAATGACCGAGAATGTCCGCAAGACGCGACAGGTCTTTTTCGAGAGAATAGTAGGTCCTCGCAAACAAATGACGCAGATTATGAGGGAAAACTTTTTGCGGAGGAACGACTGTTAAACCGCACAGCTTTTTCATATCACGCCATATGTTGGAGCGGTCTAACTGTTTTCCGCTTCTGGTTATAAACACCGCTCCGGCGGTGATTTTTTGTTTTTGAATATATTTTTTCAGTAATTTGCAAAGCTTCGGCGGGAGAAAAACAGTGCGAAGCTTGCCTTTGCATTTTATTTCCGCCCGCCCCGTTCCAACCGATTCAACCGTTATAAACTTCAGCTCGGAGACCCTGATGCCCGTGGCACATATCGTTTCCACTATCAGCACCAATCTTTCGTTTTTCTGCTGCTTTGCCGCTTCGATCAGGCTCAGATATTCATTGCGGAAAAGCTCCTTTTCTTCCGGCACAAACAGCGCACGCTGTATTTTGAACGGCTTTACTCTAAGATCCGCATATCCGATAAACTTAAGAAAGCTGTTGACAGCGGCAAGCATGGAGTTGGCGCTTGACGCCGCATATCTTTCGCCCAAAAATGACTTAAATTCAATAACGATCTCCTTATTTATCGTTCGGTCATTTACAAATTCAATAAAAACCTTTGCGTCATGAATATATTTGTCGATCGTATATCGGCTTCGCTCCTGCTCGATCAAATATTTTTTAAACTCTGTTATTTTTTCCGCAAGTGTTGACATGATACTTTTTCTCCTTAATTTTTATTATCAATGCGAATATATTTTAAAAAGATATTCAAGCTTTATTCATTATTCTTTGTTTTACTTCATAAAAATTTGTTCAAAA
>JAFLUE010000011.1 GCA_022508945.1 Oscillospiraceae bacterium | reverse complement strand
AATAGCCCTCCATTCTCTTAAAACGGATAAGTATATCCTGCAAAGTGCAGTCCAGTGCGTGTCCCATGTGAAGCTGCCCCGTGATGTTGGGCGGGGGCATTACTATGGTATACGGCTTCTTCTCGGGGTCGCGCTCCGCTGTGAAAAATCCGCTTTCCTCCCAATATTTATAAAGTCTATCCTCGAAATCCTTCGGGGAATAGGTTTTGTCAAGTTCCTTTCTCATTGTTGTACTCCTTATTTAAATTTAAAATTTGCGAACCGCTCACTTCGCTCCGTTCAGGCATCAACGTCTGGGTAATACTGTTTACTGATTACTGTCCACTGTCAACTGTCATCAGCCCCAAAGTACTCCGCGAATGATGTTTCCGTCCTTGTCTATACAGATCATAAACCCGTGGTCGGTGAACAAACCGTCCAAGTCCATGTCGATATCTATCGTCCCGTCATCCTCAACGCAGATGTAACCTACGGAAATGTGTTTTCTGAATTCCTCGGGCGGCATAGGGTCGGGCTCCTCATCGCTATCATCGTCATATCCCGTACTCCATATCTCGATAGGCTCGTCCGGATGCTCATGGTCTATAAAATCGTTCAGTGTGTAGTCGATAAGCCGCTTTTCAAGCTCGGCGGAGTTCTCAACAGCCCACTTAAGCCGCTTAAACCCATTATCGGCGTTTTGATCATCGTTACAACACACGGTAGCGCTGATTTTGCTCTCTGCACCGTGCCAGACAGCTTCGCCTTCGTAATAATTGTAATTAAAGGGGCGTTTCTTACCGTTTGCGTCGCGAAATGTTGACTTTGTCTCATGGAGCTTGAATTTACCAAGCTCGTTCTCCACAAAAACCGGCGGTTTCCCAAAAAGAAATTCGGATATTTCCTTTCCAAAACCAAGCATAGTTAATCCTTTCCTCGAAGCTTTTCAACAACGCTCTCATCGGGCGTGACAAACATCGTCTTGTTGTTTGTGAAGATCACCATGCCCGGTTTTGCGCCCGCGGGCTTTTTCACGAACTTCACCATGGTATAATCCACGGGAACTCCCGAAGAATCCCGCCCTTTTGAGTGGTACGCGGCAAGCTGCGCCGCCTCGAAAATGGTTCTCTGCGTGAGAGGATTTCCGTTGTCCGCCGTCCGCAAAATAACGTGCGAACCCGCTATGTCCTTTACGTGCAGCCAGATGTCCGTAGCCCTCGCGGTTTTGAGCGTAAGCAGGTCGTTCTGGCGGTTGTTTTTTCCCACAAGTATCTCATATCCGTCCGAAGAAATATATTTCAGCGGCTCGGAGAGCTTTTTTTCGTCTTTAAAAATTTGCTTGTCCTTTCGGATATATCCCTGTTCGGAAAGCTCGCGGCGAATTTCGGAAAGCTCCTTGTCGGTTTCCGCGCGGCTTACACTGTCGAGAACGCTGTCAAGATACAAAAGCTCGCCGCTTCCCGATTTAATAAGCTCGGAGAGCTTTTCCTCGGCATTTGAGAGCTTTCGATATTCCGCGTAGTATCTCTGCGCGTTCTGCGCGGGAGTTAAACGCGCGTCAAGCGTGATCTCGCACGGCTCGCCGCTGTAAAAATCCTCAAGCGTACATTTTGTCATTCCCTTTTCGAGCCTGAATATGTTCGCGTTTATCAGGTCGCCGATTTCTCTGAGCCTTTCGCGTCCGCCGCATTCGGAAAGCTCCTTTTTGCGTATCTCGAGCTTTCGCCTTGCTCTTTCATATGCGTTATTCACTGTCTTCATTAAGTCGCGCGCGCGCTGTCTTATGCGGTCTCCCGCGTCTGACTTGGCGTAAAAGTCGTCAACAAGCGCGTTTGCGCTTTCAAATGATCTCGAACCGAAGCCCTCGCCGTACTGAGCGATCCCAACAAACGAAAGTTCTTTTTTCTTTCCGCTTTCGTCGGTTATCTCGGTGAATTTCGGGGAGCATTTTGCGTTCTCCAAAAACTCACACAGCTTCGTTTTCTGCTCCGCGCTTAATTCAGCGCACACCGCATCGACATCTCCCGCGCAGTAATACGCGCATTCTCTCGCGAAAACGGGAGCTATCCCCTCTAAAACAGCCATAAGAGCTTTTGACACTCTCTCGCTTGAACCCTCGATTTTCGCGGCAATTTCCCGTGGGTCCGTTTCAAAGAGGTTCAGCCTGTCCTGCCTCAAAGGCGCTTCGTATACTATATTCGGAAGTATTCTTCGCGAGCATTCGTCCGAGACTCGCTTTATGCTGTCGATGACTCGGTCATTGCGAAGCAGGATGATGTTTGCGCTTCGTCCCATGATCTCCGCGCAAAGTGTGTTTACAACAACGTCTCCGATCTCGTTTATACATTCAAAATCGAAGCACAGTATTCTTTCAAGCCCGTCCTGTCTTATTCCGACAAGCTTTCCGCCTTGTAAATGCTTTCGCATGAGCATACAGAACATCGGCGGGGTCTTCGGGTTTTCAAACTCGGCTTCGGTCAGACATACCCGCGCACACGCGGAATTTGCCGAAAAAATAAGCTTTTTTGAGGTCCTTCCGCCGCCGAGCATACGAAGTGCTATAACAAGCTCGTCGCGCGAGGGCTGGTATATTTTCTCCACACGCGCCCCGACAAGCTCCGAAAGCTCCTCTTTCACAAAATGTAAAAGCGCTCCGTCAAGCGACAAATCTCTCACCTCTTATTTTTTTACGGGAAAACCCTTCCAAAGACTTTTTGTTTTTTGTCGATATCAAAGCATTCCAAATTCAGATGTAACCGCATGGGTTGGTCTCGTTTTCGGAAATAATTACGCACAGCTCGGGAAATTCATCGGAAATCATTTTCGCCAAGATCCTTTTCGCGGCAATTTCCGTCTGATAATGCCCCGCGTCAATAAGCGCGATCCCACGAAATTCGGCTTCTATCCAGAAATTGTGCTTTATGTCTCCCGTAATTATCGCCTCACAGCCGTTTTCCTCCGCGAGCCGCATTATGTTTGCGTCCAATCCCGCGCCGCAGCACACCGCCGCGCGCCTGATCTTCCGCCCGTCCTCACAACCCGCGCTGAACCTTACACAGCCCGTCCCAAGAGCATTTCGGCACAAGCCCGCAAGCTCACGAACGGAAAGCTCCTTCGGAAGACCGCAGACCGCCCCGAAGCCCGTTCCGTCCGCCTGCGTAACATCAAGCGTACAAAGCTTTTCAAACCCAAGCAGCCCGACAAGCGCGTCATTTACACCGCCGTTTGCGATATCAAGGTTTGTATGCATTGCCGCAGCCGCAAGGTTGTTCTCGATCAAACGCATTACAGGGCTTTGGTCGGGGATATTTTTCAGCGCGGTGAAGATAACCGGGTGGTGAGCAACAATAAGCTCCGCGCCCTTTTCAACAGCCTCCTCTATTACCCCGCGAGTAATGTCAAGACAGCACAAAACGCGCGCGATCTCCCTATCCTCCGAGCCTACCAGAAGCCCCACATTGTCAAAGCCCTCTGCGGTCTTAAACGGCGCTTTTCCGTCCAGCAGCCGCAAAATCTCTTTAATTTTCATTTTCAGCAATTCTCATTATCTCTTCCGCCGTTTCACGAAGCCGCGCGGCTTCGTCTGAATGACCGGCGGATCTTTCCATATTCTCCGCGTTTTTGATCAGCTTCGCGGCAATTTTCCCGAGATATTTTCTGTCGCGGTTTTTTCCGCAAAACGCCTCTGCTTCGCTGATCTCACGCGAAACTCCCGAAAATTTCCACAGCATGACCGTATAGATCTTTCCGGAGTCTTCGGCGGCACGTTCTTCCAATAGCTCAAAGCCCAATGCACAAAGCCGCTTTCTAAGATAGTCGGCTTTCGTCATCGGCTGTAGGATAAACCGTGTGTTTTCATTTGTAAATCGGCATTTTTCCGCGATCTCGGCGATAAGCTCCCCGCCCATTCCGCATATAATAACATCATCCGCATAGGGAATATTTTCCAGACCGTCCGACTTTACGATCTCAACGTTTTTAACGCCGTATTCCCCGATCGTGCGCCTTGCCGCTTCGAGAGGTCCGTCGTTTATGTCGGACGCGTAGACCTTCGCGGATCTTTCAAGCGCGAGAGCCGCCGCGAGCCGCGCATGGTCGGTCCCCACATCTGCCGATATAAGACCTTCCCTGCACAGCTCAAAGGCGGTTTTTAACCTGTTGTCAAGTTGTATCAATTATTTTACGATCACTGTCCGCTGATAGCGGCGTTAAGCTTCTTTACGATCTCCTCCGCGTCAACTCCGTGTACCTCGCAGGCTTCGCCTATCGACTCGCCTCTTGCGGACGGACAGCCCAAGCAGTGCATTCCCATTCCCATAAGGATCGGAGCGGCAGCCTGGACATTTTCGTCGAGAATATCGCCTATAAGAGTATTAACCGTAACAGTCATTTCAGAAACTTCCTTTCAAAATTTGATATACAGTATGTGAACAATACCGATTTCTCATTGAAATTTGTATACAAAAAATCTTCTCACAAACATTTGTCAAAATTTTTGCCCGATTTTTTGCACATTTGAGAAGCAAGCATAACACACATACACTATATATTATACCACATTATTTCGAGTTTGTCTACTGATATTTTTGATAATTTATCCAAATTTGTACAAATAAGACCGCGGCTGACAGGTTTAAAACGAAAAATTTGATTTTCCTATTGAAAAAACCGATAAACAGTGGTATAATGTCTATATATGACAAAAAATAAAAAGGGGATTTTTCTTATGGATACAATGGGCAGTCTTAAAAGAAGCTGTATGTGCGGCGATGTTACGCTTGAAATGAAAGAAGTAACGGTCGGCGGCTGGACGGCGAGAGTCCGCGACAAGGGCGGCATCATCTTTATAGACCTAAGGGACAGAACTGGTATAGTTCAGCTTACCTTTGACGAGACTACAGAAAGGTCCGTATTTGAAAAAGCGAAAACCGTGCGTTCGGAGGACGTGCTTCTCGTAAAAGGCGCGGTACGCGCGAGAGAAAGCGTAAACAGTGAGATAAAAACAGGCGGCGTTGAGATAATGCCGAGCGAGATGAAAATACTCTCAAAGGCCCAGACCCCGCCGTTTGAGATAGTAACAAACTCCAAGACAAACGAGGAGCTTCGCCTTAAATACCGTTATCTTGACCTGCGCCGCGAGCCGCTCGTAAACAATCTGATAACAAGACACAATATAGCTAAGGTCGCGAGAGAGTATTTCTACGAAAACGGCTTTCTTGAAATAGAAACGCCGATGATGATCAAATCGACTCCCGAGGGCGCAAGAGACTATATCGTTCCATCAAGAATACACAACGGAAAGTTCTACGCTTTGCCGCAGTCGCCGCAGATGTACAAACAGCTTCTGATGATATCGGGTTATGACCGCTATATCCAGCTCGCGCGCTGCTTTCGCGACGAGGATCTGCGCGCGGACAGACAGCCGGAGTTCACGCAGATAGACCTCGAGATGTCGTTTGTCGATGTTGACGATATCATAGAGTGCCTTGAGGGATTTGTAAAGCGCCTTTACAAAGAGATACTGAATGTTGATATTCAGCTCCCGCTTCCCCGCCTGACCTACGACGAAGCTATGTCGCGCTACGGCTCGGACAAGCCCGATACGCGCTTCGGCATGGAAATAACAGATATCTCGGATATAGTAAAGGACAGCGAGTTTGTCGTATTTAAGAGCGCGCTCGAAAACGGCGGCTCTGTTCGCGGTATATGCGCGAAAAACGCGGCGGGTACGCTTACCAGAAAGGAAATAGACAAGCTCACGGAATTCGCAAAGGGAATAGGAGCCAAGGGTCTGGCTTATGTCAGATGGATAGATGACGAACCGAGCTGCTCATTCGGAAAGTTCATGAGAGAGGGAGAGCTTGAAAAAATACTGTCGGCTTTGGGCTGTGAAAAGGGCGACGTCGCGCTCATATCGGCGGACAAGGACAGCGTTGTTCTTCCGACGCTGGGTGCGCTCAGACTTAAAACCGCAAAACAGCTCGACATTATCCCGAAGCAGTGGAATTTCACCTGGATAACGGAATTTCCGTTTTTTGAATACAACGACGAAAGCGGCGAATGGCTCGCTATGCACCACCCCTTTACAATGCCGCTCGACGAATGTATTCCCTATCTCGACAGCGACAAAGCAAGGGTCCGCGCAAAATGCTATGACCTTGTTTTAAACGGCGTGGAGCTTCTTTCCGGCTCGATAAGAATAAACGACCCCGAGCTTCAGCAGCATATGTTTGAAATGCTCGGAATGACGGCGGAAGAAATAAAGGCGAAATTCGGATTTCTTGTGGACGCGTATAAATACGGTGCGCCGCCTCACGGAGGCGCGGGGATCGGTCTTGACCGACTCGCCATGCTTATGTGCGGCTGTGACAGTCTGAGAGACGTAATAGCTTTCCCGAAGGTACAGAACGCTTCTGAGCTTATGAGCGAGGCTCCCGGAACGGTTTCGGAGGAGCAGCTCACAGAGCTTGGAATAAAGATCGTTGATGAAGAATAAATAAGGATCTCAAATGGATAAAAAGGAATACCGCCAGATCGCGGAGCAGTCGGCAAACGGTGACGCAAAGGCATTTGCGAAGCTTTACGGTCTAATCTACCGCGAGATGTATTATACCGCGTTTTATACGCTGAAAAACGACGATGAGGCTATCTCTGCCGTTACACAAACAGCCCGCAGCGGCTTCGGAGCTATAGGGAACCTACACAGTGAGCAGCAGTTCCGAACTTATATGATGAAAACGCTTTGTGTGCAAATAAAGAATATTTTCAAATATTATACCGACAATTCCCTCGACAGCAGTCAGCCCGAGATCAAAAAAGCTCTTTTTGAGCTTCCGAACCTCGAAAGAATGATTCTGGCAATGAATATCGCGGGTAAATTCTCCTGTGATGATATTGCGGCATTTGCGGGAATGACAAAGATCGGAGTAAAGAAACGTCTTGAACACGCAAAGCTGAAGCTTGATATCGAGGATTAGCTCAAAAAACAAAAAGGGGGAATACAGATGACCGTCGAGGAAATGCGGGCGATAATGCGCCGCAGAGTTGTGCCGGAAAATCTTGTTGTACAGAATATCGTAGAATACCTTATGGACGATTCCGCTCAGCTCCCGCAGCTCAACGCGTTTACATTCCTCAGCCGACTCCAGCAGCTCGGAATGGCTTCGGCGGATTTTGTGGTTCTTCTTGAGGGCTGCGGAGTGCCGCAGGATCTGGTTGACAAGATAAAAGCAAATCCTGCCATGAACCTGAACAATCTGGTATTGACGTTTGAAAATTCGGGGCTTACCTCCGAAGACTACAGCCGCATACTGTATACAGCGCGCCTGGTCTGGGAACAAACGCAGACCAGCGGCGGAACGGTCGTACCGTTTACAAATGAAAACCGTTACCAGCAAAACGCAAAGAGTTATCAGGGAAAAACCGTCTCCGAGCTTTTTGACGACGAGCCGGAGGAAAGCGATGATACATCGAACGATTACGATGATGAGCCTACCTTTGAAGAAATAATCAGGCATATTCACAGCACGAATTTTGCGGACGTTCCCGAAAAAATGCCCGAGGAAACGGCTGTTGAAGAACCGACAAATGAAGAAACGGCCCATTCCGAGGAAGCATCCTCGGAAGAAGATGATGCAAATGACGCCGTATACGAAGCCAAAGCCGAGGACGAGCCGATCGAGGCTGCTTTTGAAGAAGCCCGCGAGAAAACGGATATTGAGAATATAGAAGAAGATATGTCGGAAGATGACGTCTCCGAGACGGAGCAAAACGAAGCACAGACGCCGGAGGATACCCCCGAGGAAAACGCTCGTCCCGTAAACCTTGACGACACCTCGACTCTAATCATCTCAATCGACCAAGAACAGCTTAAAAATGAAATAAAGCAAAGCTCCGAGGAATCGGAAAAAGCCGATGAGCTTTCCGAAAATACCGCGGAAGATAAACCCGATGCCGAGGACGAAAAAATTGACGAGGAAAATTCGGACAAAGACGGCGGCTCGGAAGAAGCAAATATACCGAACGAAAAAACGGACTATTCGTACGATAACATTTCCGACGACGAGAACGGCGACGACGAAAGCGCTGACGACGAAAGCAATGAAGACAGCCGAAAAGATGAGGATCATTCGGACGAGGAGCCCGATGATGATAATTACAGCGAGGAAAATGAATACGAAAACACGGAAAAGCTGAGGGCATCGGGCTATAACAAGCCCGCACTCATCACCTCCGCGGCAGGCGCGTTTGTTTTGCTCCTGATATGCGCGTTTTTCACATTTTTCCTGAAAATTGACGGTACGAAAAAAAATCTTGTTTACGCAAAAAATGCGGAAGAGATCTTCACAGAGGTCTACGACAGTTATACCGCGGGGAATATGGGCGGAGAAAATGCCCAAGAGTATTTTAAAGGAGAAAGACTTTTCGGAACAATACTTGTTTCCGAAGATGATTTCGGGATGTTTTCGGACGGAAAGATCGTGTATACTGCTTTTGCCAATAAGATCACCGCTCACGATGAACTCGATGTAAACACAGGATCGCAAAGAGATATCCTCCCGCCGGAAAACACGCGGTTTGTCGAGATATGGGAAAGCAAAAGCTCGATCATTGCTGTTTTTTCGGGAACCGAATGCGGATTTATGCGTATAGAGAAGGGTGAGGTCACCTTTACCGTACGACAGGACGGCGGGCTTTGCGATTTTGCGGTCGAGGAAAACGAAATAAGCTTCGGTTCGGTATACGTTCCGCACTACACCCGAAACTTTACCGCGGCAGACACGGACGAATATCTCCCCCGCCTTGGCAAAAACGAAAAAGCCGTAATATCGGCGGAGAATATCGTTCTCGGAAACGTCAGCGGCTGTTCCTTCGCGGTATGGGGAAAATACTCGCTTTCGGACGGCAGCACTGTTTTGGCGCGCGCAGCCATCGGCGACCCCGTTTACTCGGGAGCATACGGCGTATGCGCGATGAACTATACGGACAAAGACGGCGGTGTTTTCGGAAGAATAATACGGTTTTCCGACGAGCCTTCACAGGAGCCTTCGGAAGAAAATTCCAAGGAGCAGGAGGAAAATGCCTCGAATAGACTTTTCATAGTACAAACCGACAAGATCTCTGCCGCCGCGGACGGCAAAAACGCTTTTGCGCTTATCGACGGAAATATCGTAAAGATATTTAATGAAGAACTTGAAGCAAAAAGCGGTCTTGAAAATCTTTCGCAGATACCTGTCGGAATGAGATTTGACGGAGATGTTCTGCTTTTAAACGGCGAAAACGGGATCTTCAGAGCCGTCGACTGTTCCGATACGGACGCTCCCGCCGCTATAGAAGCCAAGAAAGCAAACGGAGCTGTTTCAAAAGACAGCGCGGTGCTTTTTGAAAAGGACAGCGCTGGCGGCTCGCTCAAAGCAACTCTAATGAAGATCGAAAACGGCGAGGCAAAGCAAATCGGCGTTTATTCAATAAAACTCTCGCAGAGCGAGATGGATTCGCTCGAGCTTGGCGGAGCGAACACGATCGCTGTCTCGGGAGAAAGCTGCGCGTTTTCATACAAATATTTTGACGGAGTTTCCGTAATTTCGGTCTGCGCGCTGTTTGGCGAGAAAAGCTCCGAAATGTCGCTGTTTGACGACAAGACCGGTTTTAACGCGGTTTTTACGCATAACGGGAAAATTATCGCGGTCAGTTCAAGGGGCGCGGAAATAGTTTTTGAATAAAACCCTTGACAGAAGCCGCCATTTTTTGTATAATGGAAGTGGTTTTTTGAATGAGAAAAAACGCGCGCTTATTATAAAGGTATGCAGAATAGCGGCTATGGTTTTGGCCGCGGCGCTGGTCATAGGCTCTGTAACACAGACGTTTTTATATTAAGACAGCACCGCACAAGGAACACCCGACGGCTTTGTACGCGTCTTGCTTGTACGCATTATGCGCTGCGCGCAAAACGCTTTTCCGTCATCTTGCCCAAAAGCTCCTTGACTTACGCCGATAAGCCTGCGTCGTTTTTTAGACAATCTGACGGCGCAATACGCGCACGATCTTTGTGCGGTATTGCCTTAAATCGTTTAAAATATCCCAATTTGAGCGTGTATTGGCGGTATAAAACAGAAACGATGCCAAAAAATTGGGAGTCGATAGTTAAGGATTTGATCGAATGGGATTATTCAATAATTCTATAGGACCCGGAGTTCCGAAAAACGCTCCGAAGAAAAAACCTTTTTTTCGCTTCTGGGAGTTGTTTGGAAACAAGTTCTGGGACTTTTTCAAGATAAATCTTATTTATTTTGTGTTTTGCATTCCGATCGTAACGATAGGTCCGGCGACCGCTGCGATGACCGCGCTTATGCGAAACATATATCTTGAGCGTCCGCAGTTCTACTTTCACGATTTCCTGAATGAATTCAAGAAATCCTTCAAACAGGCGTTTGTCGTCGGAATACTCGACATTCTGGTTACGGCGATCTTTATTTATTCGCTTTTTCTTTTCATCACACTTGAAAAGATCACTACGACCGACTCGGTCATATTTGCAATATCCACAGCAGGAGCAGTTTTGTTCTTTATAATGAACTTTTATATTTATCCGCAGATAGTTGCGGTTGATCTGAAGCTTCTCGATATTTTCAGGAACGCGCTCGTGCTTTCGCTTTTAAATATCGGCGCGGAGCTTATCGCGCTGGTCGTTATCGGGGGATATTTGTTTCTTGCCGCAAATTATCCGATATATGTGCTTCCGCTGGTGCCGTTTGTGCCGCTGGCGTGGCTCGGTTTTTTGTCGGTGTTCTGCTGTTATCCCGCGATACAAAAGCATATAATCAACCCATATTATGAACAGACCGGCAAGAAAAACCCAGAGATCCCCGATTATGACGAGCAGGCAATATTTACCGACAGAGGCGGAAGCGAAGAGCCTATCGACCTGAAGAAAAGCGCCAAGCAGTCAAAGAGCAGGATAATCAAATAATGATCGGTACGGCCGATTTTTTAAAATCCATAAACAAAGGAAGGATATTATGCCATCAAGCGTAATTGTCGGAACCCAGTGGGGCGACGAGGGAAAAGGAAAAATCATTGACATTATGGCTAAGGAGGCTGACCTTGTAGTTCGTTCAAGCGGCGGAAACAACGCGGGACATACCGTTGTACACGGGAGCGAGGTCTATAAGCTTCATCTTCTGCCGTCGGGAATTCTGTATCCCGATACGATATGCCTTATCGGAAGCGGAGTTGTGGTTGATCCGAAGGTGCTTCTCGGCGAAATTTCCGAGATGAACAAGCGCGGCGTGACCTGCGAGAATCTGCGTATAGACGCGCGCGCGGACATCATAATGCCGTGGCACAAGGAGCTTGACAAGCTCGAGGAAGAGTATAAGGCAAAGCAAACAGGCGTAAACGTCGGCACAACAGGCAGAGGCATAGGACCCGCATATACCGACAAGGCGCGCAGAATAGCGATAAGAATGTACGATCTTTGTAACCCCGAGCTGCTTAAAAAGCTTGTTAAAAACACGGGTGAGTTTGAAAATCTGATGATCGAAAAGCTCTACGGCGGAAAAGCTTTTGACCTTGACGCGGTTTTTGAGGAATATAAAGAATACGGCGAAAAGCTGTCCAAATACATGGCAGACGGCTCTGTTATCACATTTGAGGCATATAATTCGGGCAAGAAGGTGCTTTTTGAGGGAGCGCAGGCGACGCTTCTCGACATCGACTTCGGAACCTATCCTTTCGTTACATCATCCCATCCTATCGCGGGCGGCGCTTGTATAGGAACGGGCATAGGCCCTAAGCTGATAGACGAAGTCATAGGCGTAGGAAAGAGCTATACTACGCGCGTCGGAAACGGACCTTTCCCGACGGAGCTTAACAACGACCTCGGAGAGCTTATCAGAAACCGCGGCGGAGAATTCGGCACAACCACGGGCAGACCGAGAAGAACGGGCTGGTTTGACGCGGTGATCATGCGTCACGCCGTTCGCGTAAACGGTCTGACGGCGCTCGCGATAAACAAATTCGATACATTGAGCGGTATAGGAAGCTTAAAGGTATGTACGGCTTACCAAAAATCCGACGGAACGATTTTAAAGGATTTCCCCGTAACTCTCGAGGAGCTTGAAGACTGTACGCCGGTTTATGAGGAATTTGAGGGCTATGAGGGAGAGCTTTCGGGCTGTAAGAGCTTTGAGGAGCTTCCCGAAAAATGCCGCGCATATATTGCAAAGCTTGAGGAGCTTTGCGGCTGTCCGATAAAGATAATAGGCGTCGGAGCGGGCTGTGACGAGGTCATATTCCGCTGATGAGGATCGTTTTTATCGGGGACGTTGTAGGACAGACGGGCTGTAACGCGATTATAGGCGAGCTTCCTAAGATCCGCAGGGAGTACGGCGCGGATCTTACTATAGTAAACGGCGAGAACAGCGATGATAACAACGGCTTGAGCCGACGCTCGGCACAGGCGATAATGTCGGGCGGCGCTGACATTATCACAACAGGCAACCATGCTTTCAAAAGAAAATCTATCTTAGAGGAATATGAAAACAACGAGCGAATAATCCGCCCCGCAAACTACGGAGATACGGCGGCGGGACGCGGCTTCTGCGAGATAGACTGCGGAGCGTATTCCGTCGCGGTCATAAACCTCGTGGGAACAGCGTTTATGCAGCCCGCCGACAATCCGTTCAAGTGTGTTGACGAGCTGTTGAAACGTATAAGGTCAAAAATAATAGTGGTTGATTTTCATGCCGAGGCGACAAGCGAAAAGTGCGCGATGAGCTGGTATCTTGCGGGAAGAGTCTCCGCGGTCATCGGAACACATACTCACGTTCAGACCGCCGACGAGCGCATAATAGACGGCACGGGCTGTATATCCGACGCGGGAATGACGGGTCCGATAAACTCGGTCCTCGGCGTCAGAAAAGAGATCATTATTGAGAAATTCGCGGATTATATCCAGCGTCCTCATGTCTTCGCGGACGGAGAATGCCGTATAAGCGGGGTATGCCTTGAGATCGACCGTAAAAGCGGAAAATGCACATCTATAGAGCGTATTTACAGAACGGTCAGTTAATATTTTATTGAGATACGGTGCAAGATTTTTTCCAATAAATTCGGCACTTTATTAAAAACAACTAAAAACAGACACAGAAAGGTGAAACGAAAAGTTTCAGAGGGTATTTAAAATGGAAGTGGTTAAGGTTTCTTCTCACTCTATACCGAAATCGGTAGCGGGAGCGATCGCGGCAGTCATTCGTGAAAACCGCGAGGTCGAGGTTCAGGCTGTCGGCGCGGGCGCGGCAAACCAGGCGGTAAAGTCGATCGCCATAGCAAGAAGCTATATGGCTCTTGTGGGCGTTGATCTTATATGCATTCCCGCGTTTACTACGGTAGATATTGACGGCGAAGAGCGTACAGCTATGAAATTTATCGTAGAGCCGAGATAATGCGAAAAGTCCTTGTTATCGGCACGGGCGGCACTATTTCCTGCGTTCGAGGCGAAAACGGTCTTGCTCCGCAGCTTTCCGTAAGTGAGCTGATGAAGGAAATCAGCTTGCCCGCAAAGATCGAGGTGTGTACGGAACAGCTCTTCTGCCTTGACAGCACAAATATGACCCCGCGCCACTGGGAGCAGTTGGCGCGGTATATTCGCGAGCGCTATGACGAGTTTGACGGCTTTGTGATAACCCACGGCACAGACACTATGGCTTATGCCGCCGCGGCGGTCTCCGTACTTATTCAGAACAGCAAGAAGCCCGTCGTTTTTACGGGAAGCGTTAAGCCTATGAAAGCGAAGGATTCCGACGCGCCCGTAAATATGCGGGACGCGGTATGCTTTGCCGCCAAAAAGCGCGCGTTCGGAGTATGCGTGGTGTTCTGCGGAATGATCTTTCACGGATCTGACGCGCACAAGTGGGACACCGAGAGCCTGAAGGCGTTTAACAGTATGAACCGCGGAACTTCGGGACGTATTGACGCTAAAGGTAAATTGATAAACTTTTGCGAAAAACATTCGGGCGAAACGCGCTTTTACGAGCGTTTGTCCGACGAGGTTTTCCTTTCAAAACTGATTCCGGGACAAAGGCTCTGTGTTCCTGAAAACGCGCGCGCGATCATTCTGGAGAGCTACGGCGCGGGCGGAGTTCCCGACTATCTCTTTGACGACGCCGCGGCGCTCGCGGACAGGGGCGTTTATCTGATAATTGCAACTCAATGTGAATACGGCGGCACTAAGCTTTCCGAGTATGAGGTCGGACGATCCGCGGCGAAAAGACTTCCGCTTATCGAAGCGGGCAGGCTTACCGCAGAATACGCAGTGGCACGGGCGCAGTGGGCTTTAGCGTACTCCGACAGCTACGAAGGATTCAAAGAGCTTTTTTATACAACATACAGCGAGGTGAACAAACCATGAGATGTATTTCGATTGAACGGCTGAATGAAGCCGCAAGATCCCCCGAGGAGATCATCGCCGAAGGCGAAAGGCTCTATTCCGAACAGCTTTCCGCCGCCGCAGAAAGCATTTATTCCAACCGCGAAACACATCCCGTAGTTTTGCTTTCGGGACCCTCCGGCTCGGGAAAAACGACCTCCGCGCACAGGATCGCCGATCTGCTCGGAGAATACGGCTGTAAGGCGCACATAATCTCAATGGACAACTACTTTCTGCCGATGAGCGAAAACGAGGCGGCACGCGACGAAAACGGAAAGATCGACTTTGAAAGCCCGTATAGGCTGGATATACCGTTGTTTAAAGAACACCTTGAGATGCTTTCAAGATGCGAGGAAATATATATTCCCTCGTTTGATTTCGCAAAGCAGGAGCGCTTTGAGGGCATGACGCTCAAACGCGAAGCGGGCGAGCTTGTTATTTTGGAAGGCATCCATGCGCTCAATCCTCTTGTTACAGGCGACTGCGACGCGTTTACGACCTGCGTCTATGTCAGCGTCCGCACAAGGATATCAAACGGCGAAAAGCTTCTCCACCCCTCGAAGATACGACTCATGAGGCGGCTTATGCGCGATAAGCTCTACCGCGGACGCAGCCTTGAGGAAACCTTTGAGTTCTTTAAGTCGGTCGAACGCGGGGAGGATCTGTATATAATGCCGTTTAAATTCCGCGCGGATTTCGACATTGATACCTTTATAGAATATGAGGCTCTTGTTTACCGCGATATTCTCCTGCCGGAGCTTGAGAAAGCGGCGGCGGAATATTCGGACTACAAGGATTATGCAGACATCGAGGAGTTTTTGCGCCTGCTGAAGCCTGTCGACAAGCGCTTTGTCCCTGAAAACTCGCTTATCCGCGAATTTATCGGGGAATAAATTCCGCAAAATGCGGAATTTGGCTTGCAATCGCTGTTGAATTTGCACGCAATTTGGAAAAAATTGTCAGTCAGATTTGAAAATTCTGCCTTTTTTACGATAATTCACAGCTTTTTTTGACTAAAATGCACAACATATTACTCGCCATTATATTTATATTTAGTGCATTATGGAGAAAAACCAATTTATTGATTGACAAATCAATGAAGCGGTGCTATAATATAACCGTAAACGAGATGGATCGTTGTGCAGCAGTGTTTGTAAAGCTCGAAACGGCGCGGAGTTTAGCGCGGGAGTTCGGCTAAAACAAGCAGGCAGACACGAACATATCGTTCAGAAAACGCGCAGACTGCGCTTTCCGATTGTAATATTGGAGTAAAGAAATGTTGGTTTACTATTTGCTGTTGATAGGTTCGCTGGCGATAGGGATTCCGCTTTGCAGACTTAAACACGGCAAAAAGATCTACTGCGGTCTGGCGGGAGTTGCGTTGTTTCTTGTTGCGGCGCTTAGATCGGGTGTCGGATATGACTACAATCTGTACGGCAACTTATTTTATCAATATCAGTCCGAGTCTGAGCTGTTCCTTTCGATACATAAAGAGGAAAAAGGCTTTGTCATTCCTGTGAAGTATCTTGCGTACGCAACAGATGATTACCAGATCATGTTTGTTGTCATAGCTGCTATTATAACGGCGGCGGTGATGCTATATATTTACTTTTATACCGAAAAAGCGTATCTTGGCGTGTTCTGCTTTTTGGCATTCGGGGTGTTCTTCAACTCGATGTGCTTTATGAGGCAGATGATCGCGGCGTCCATTCTGCTTTTCGCTATGCAGTACATAAAGAAAAAGCAGTTTTACAGGTTCGCGGTTCTGGTGCTGTTCGCTTCGGTATTTCACGTGAGCGCGCTGGTGATGCTCGTTTTCTACTTCCTGCTTCGGATAAAGATGAATTGGATAAGTCTCGGCGTATATTCGGGAATACTTGTTCTGTACTTCATCTTCTCGGAAAAGGCGCTCGAGTTTATTACCAAGTATGTTTACACAGGTTATCAGCTTGGCAGCAATGCCGAGATAACAGGCGGAATTACGCCTATATACATGATATTCTTCGGAATATTCTTCGTGCTTGCTTTCGCCGTAAGAAAGAGATTGTGCGAAAAGGACAGTTTTAATAATGTACTTATTAACTGTATGTTCTTCGACGTTTTCTTTGAGGCAATGGGTGCTAAGCACGCCGTGATATCGCGGTTCGCGATCTTGTTTATTATTCCCGCGATAACGGTGCTTGTGCCACAGGTCATTACGGTATATATGGAGCTTTGCAAGGAGAAATTCGGAAAGAACAAGAAAAAGCTTATGGCTTCCAAAGCGGCTGTGTTGGCGGCATTCGCGGTGTTTTGCACCGGTATGTACACTTTTATGATAGTCAACAACTATAACGGAGTTTATCCGTATCAGACTATCTTCTCCGAAAGAGGTACTGAAGATGCTGAACAGTAACGCAATAAAGAAATTTGTTCTGAATAAAAAGAACAGTCTTTTGGAAAACATTGTCCTTTGTTTTGCTGTAACGCTTGCCAGTGCATTTATTTGGTTTGATTACTACTACTTCTTTATGGATATCCTGCGTCCAATTGTCTCCGTGTTGCTTATGTTCACGTGGATATGGTGCGGATTTCTCAGCGGAAGGGATAAAAAGTGGGGCTTTTTGATATTCACCGGGGCGTATTGGCTTGTGCCTTATCTGTATATTCTTTGGTACAGAGCAAGCAGCGACATGGCGGATAACGCGGTCATCACACTTTTATATAGGTTTTCGTACCTGCTTTTTGAATGGCCTTTGCGAACGATTGAAGAGTTTACAAAATGCGAGGTTAATATATGGGCTCTGTCCCTGGTTATTCTGGTTTTTACGGCATTTTTTGCCGGGAAAATTATCGTGGGTAGCCTAAAGGACAAAGAACAGTCCGGCGATCCTCAAAACTCTGAAAAAAAGATTTCATCTGACGATGAATGTTGATTCGGTTCTTGAGGCGCAGGAAAATACTTAATTCTTTTCGGTAATAGCTTGTCCAAAAGGACGGTTGTTATAAAATTTAATTTTTTTTTCTAAAGGAAAAGGAGGATTTTTCAAATGAAAATCACAAGCAAAGTTTTTGCGGGCATCTTTGCAGCTGCTGTTATGGCAACTACTGTTGCTACTGTAAGCGCTGCTGACTATTCTAAGGATGCCGACTATGGTAAGCCTGCTAAGGGTTCTGTAGCATCTGCCGGTACTGTAGAGGATGCCGTTGCTCTTGCTAAGGCTCAGGATAAGATGACTGTAGTTCTTTCTGACACCAACCTCAGCGGTGCAGGTGTACTTCAGGTTCTTCAGACTCTCAACAGAGCTGTTAAGATCAATGCAACCGGTTATACTCTTAACATTTCTGCTGATGACGTTAAGAATGCAAAAGAGATCAAGGACCTCACAATGGGCTTTACCAACATCACTGAGGCTACAAAGATCGCTGGCGGCGTAGAGATCCCCAAGGATTCTACTTACGTTGTTCCTGCTACTGACGGTGCTTTCGGCGTTTCTGTAAAGGTTGAGGCTACTGTTTCTAAGGCTTATGACAAGGATAAGGTTAAGTTCTACCACATCTACACTCAGAATGGCAAGACTGTTGTTGAAGAGATCTCTAAGGGCGTTACCATGAACGGTAATAAGGCTACCTTCACAATCAGCTCTGCTTCCAGCTATGTAATCACTGAGGGTACTATTGAGGGTGCTAAGGCAGCTTCGGATTCTTCCAACAGCAGCAGCAAGCCCTCCGGCGGCACAACCGAGCCTTCTCCTAACACCGGTGTAACGCTTCCTATCGCACTCGTTGCACTTGCAGGCGGCTCTGTAGCAGTATCTGCTATCGTTGCTAAGAAGAGAAAGTAATTTCTCTCAAATAGCGAACAGCTAAAAGCTAAAATATAACGGCGCGGCTTATGCGCAAGCACTGGCTGCGCCGTTTATTTTATTAATTTTCCTCACAAAATGTGGTTTACATAAGTAAAGGAAGGGAAAATATGGTCATGCCTGTACTGACTGATGAGTCAAGCGCGGCTATCAACAACGGCGATGTTGCGCTTAAGGAAAAAGCAGTTGAGGCAAAAACGGAACAAGCGGTAAAGACCGATGTGGTCGTTGTACCAAATAAGCCTGTTTTCGATTTCTTTAAACGCGTATTTGACATTTTGGCGTCTTTCTTGGTTTTGACGGTTGGTTTTCCTGTTTATCTGATAATTGTGCTGGCTATCATAATTGATGATTTTGGCAATCCGTTTTTTGTTCAGGAAAGAATAGGAAAGGATCTAAAGCCGTTTAAGATGATAAAGTTCAGGACAATGCGCCACAATACCGACGGGCTTAAGGACGAGCTTTTGGATCAGAATCAGTGTGAAGACGGCGTACATTTTAAAATTGACTCAGACCCTCGAATAACAAGGGTCGGAAAGCTTTTGAGGAAAACGTCGATCGACGAGTTTCCGCAGATGGTCAATGTCTTTTTGGGAAATATGTCTTTTGTCGGACCAAGACCCTTTATTCGCAAGGAACAGGAAATGCTGCCTTCGGAAAGGCTTTTGATAAAGCCCGGGCTTTCCTGCTATTGGCAGATCGCCGACACAACGAAAATGCCGGCGGATGAGCAGATGGAGCTTGACTATAGGTACATAAGAGAGCGCTCTGTAAAGACAGATATCAAAATTATCTGGCTTACGGTTCTGGTCATCTTCAGAGGCAAAAACTGCTGAATATCCCTTATTAATTTTGAAAGTTGATCCTTCTTTTATAAAGAGGGATTTTTTGTTATACGGAGAAATTTTTACAAAATAAAAAATCTCAAAACCTATTGACAAAGCGTTGAAAATGAGTTATAATAAATCAACCTACTAAATAGGTAGGAAATGAAAGGTTGAGGGGAAAAGCAATGCAGCTTGTAACAACCAGAGGACGCTACGCTTTAATGGTACTTATTGACCTCGCCGAGCATAACAACGGAAATTACATTCCGATGAAGGAAATAGCCAAGCGTCAGGACATTTCGCACAAATATCTCGAACAGATCATGCCTATTCTAATGAAGGACAAGATCATTGACGGAGCAAGCGGCAAGGGCGGCGGATATAGGCTTAACCGTCCTCCGGAGGAATATATAGTCGGAGAGATATTGTCGCTTACGGAAGGCAGTCTCGCGCCTGTGGCGTGTCTTGCTGAATGTAATTCGGAGAAATGCGACCGCACGGACAGTTGTCGAACACACCCGATGTGGGAAAAATACAACGAGATGACTATGGAGTATTTTAACAGCATAACGATTGCCGATCTTATGAAAAAGTCATAGGGAAGCGCACAAAAAGTCTTTGGGAAAAGGGCTTGGGGACGCATAATGCGCCTTCGGCACAAAACGCTACCCTTTCTTCAGAAAGGGTTTTACCAAAAAATATTTGTTCACTTAATGTAAATAATATAACTTTACAATTGCCTTATTAAAAATCATCCATTTGTTACTACAAAGCCAAAATAAATTTATTGAGGGAAAACTTTCTGAAGAAAGTTTTCCCTCAAACTCCTTTTTAAAGACTTTTTGTACGCTTCTCTATGCGTTGTTTTAAATCAAAACGCTTTCATATCCTCGTCCGTGAGAGTTTTGATACCGTTTTGCTTTAAAACGCTCTCCGCTGCACTGTTATCGCCCACGCGAAGAACAACATACGCGCCAAGCGCCGGAGCTGTAAACGCATACATATAGTCGATATTTATCCCCGCTTTGTCCAGAACCGTGAGTATTTCGCTTAATGAACCCGCCTTGTCCGTCATCTTAACAGCAAGCACATCGATCGCGGACATTATGCTTTCGCCTTTTAAAGCATTCTCCGCTTTTTCAAGATCGGAAACAATAAGTCTTAAAATTCCGCAGTCGCTGCTGTCAGCTATGCACATCGCGCGGATATTAACATCCGCGTCCGAAATGCGCTTTACTATCTCGGAGAGCTTTCCCGCTTTGTTTTCAAGGAAAACGGTGAGCTGTTTGATTGCCATAAAAATACCCCCATTTCATACAAAATCAATCGTGAAGCTTGCGCTTGTCAATTACTCTTACCGCCTTGCCCTCGCTTCTGGTGATAGAATGAGGAGCCATAAGGTGGATTTTGGGACCTATTCCGAGCATTGTTCTCATCGCGCTCTCGAGAGCCTTCTCCTTTGCCTGGAGATCGCTTATCTTGTCGGAGAACTGCTCGGGCGGAAGCTCAACGTTTATATCAAGCGTGTCGGTGTTGTTTACTCTGTCAACTAAGATCTGATAGTTAGGCGGATAGCCCTCTTTTAAAAGCACCGTCTCTATCTGGCTCGGGAATACATTTACTCCGCGTATTATCATCATATCGTCGCTTCTGCCCATGGGCTTGCTCATCTTAACGTGAGTACGTCCGCAGGAGCATTTTTTGCGTGTAAGAACGCAGATATCGCGTGTTCTGTAGCGCAAAAGCGGGAAAGCCTCCTTATCGAGAGAAGTAAACACAAGCTCGCCCTTTTCTCCCTCCGGAAGGACCTCGCCTGTATCCGGGTCGATTATTTCCGCGTAGAAATGATCCTCGTTTATATGCATTCCCGTCTGCTCTTCACATTCAAACGAAACGCCGGGACCGCTCGTTTCGGTAAGTCCGTAGATGTCGTATGCCTTGATACCGAGGCTCTTTTCAATGCCCCTACGCATTTCCTCTGTCCATGGCTCAGCGCCGAAGATACCCGCTTTGAGCTTGTTGTCCTCGGGCTTATAGCCTGCCTCCGCAAGACTCTCGCCGATATACGCGGCATAAGACGGCGTACAGCAAAGGATAGTCGCGCCCAGATCCATCATGAACTGGATCTGACGTTCAGTGTTTCCCGACGACATCGGAAGCGTCAGACAGCCGACCTTGTGCGAACCGCCGTTAAGTCCGGGACCGCCCGTAAACAAGCCATAGCCGTAGCAAACCTGGCAAACGTCTTCGTTTGTTCCGCCCGCCGCAACAATTGCTCTCGCACAGCACTCTTCCCAAAGGTCAATATCCGCCTGTGTGTAAAACGCAACAACGCGCCTGCCGGTAGTTCCCGATGTAGACTGGATCCTTACGCAGTTTTTGAGATCCGTTCCGAGCAAGCCATACGGATACGCTTCTCTCAGATCGTCCTTCGACAAAAACGGAAGCTTTCTGATGTCGTCTACGCTTTTGATGTCCTCCGGCTTTACTCCCTTCTGATCCATAAGGTCGCGATAGTACTTTACGTTGTCGTAAACGTGACGAACCTGTTTTACGATCTTCTCGTTCTGGATCTCGAGGATCTTCTCGCGGGACGCGGTTTCGATCTCTTCCTGGTAATAATTGGGCATTTGCTTTGAACCTCCTTATTTTAATTTGAAATTTCAAAACCGATCAACAAAGCTGCGCTTTGTTGACCTATCCAAGCGCAAAATGCTCACTTCGCTTCGTTCCGCTTTCGCGCTTGATTTTTGAAATTTCTTACTTCCCATAGTGTTGTAAGCGATTTCCTCGCTCAATCTTGCGTATCTAATTATGATGAATAACCCATCTCAAAAGCCTTTTTATTCACTTCAACGAACTGCGGCTTTACGATCTTTTCAATTGCGGAAAGCCATTTTTCCTTGTCAATATCGAAATACTTCGACAGCCTGCCCATAAGCACGATATTGACTGCTTTCGCGCTTCCCGCCTCCTCCGCAAGCTTCAGTGCGTCGATCTCGTCAACAAATACGCCCTTGTTTTTAAGCTCGCCGAGGATATTTTCCGGGTACTCAGCCGCACCCGTGATAACAGGCATCGGGTCTATCTGCTGTACGTTTACGACGATCTTTCCGCCGTCTTTAAGGCAGTTTACATACCTCGCCGCCTCAAGCTTTTCAAAAGACACGATATAATCCGCCTCTCCCTCGGAAATCACGGGAGAATAAACCTTATCGCCAAAGCGGACATAGGTCACTACCGAACCGCCGCGCTGGCTCATTCCGTGAACCTCGCTTACCTTTACATCATATCCCTCGTCGGTAAGCAGCGCTCCGAGAAGCTTACTTGCGAGAAGGCTTCCCTGCCCTCCTACTCCGACTATCATTACATTTTTTGTTTGCATAAAAACTCCTTTCATACTTATTTCCATTAAATTATGGAAATAAGTATCTATCTGCCTCTGATCGCTTTGCGAATCAGCGCGAATGCGCCTATCCCCGCAAAAAGATAGTCCAGCAGCAGCGCGATTATAAAATCACCTTTCACTTCCAAGACATCAAGAAAATCATACAAATGTATAAAGCTTTGACCGAGTGACAGCTCATAGCCGTTTTCTCCCAGCGCGGCTTTCAACTGCATTGCCCAGACAAAATGCGCTCCCAAATAAATCACGATAAGCATTATGACAATGCAGGTAATAACACCCCCGGCGCTCGCGGCATATCCGCCCAATTTTTCATATCCGAAAAATATGCCCGCCGCGATAAGCATTCCGATAAGCGCGATATTAAATCCGAAATATCCCGCTATTATCCATACTATCATCCCGGGAATACAGCCTATGATCGCTCCCAAAATCGGCTTGAAAACCGGTGTCTTTTCCATAAATTACCTATCCTCCATTCAAACTTCAATCGCATCTGTTCTGCAAAGCTGTGTGCAAACCGCACAGCCTACGCACTGCGTCGGGTCGATGACAGCTTTGTTGTTCCTTACGCTTATCGCGGGACAGCCGAGCTTCATGCACATTTTACAGCCGACGCATTTTTCGCTGTTTACTTTAAGCGCGGGCTTTGGCTTTACATATTTAAGCAGCATACAAGGTCTGCGCGAGATAATAACAGACGGCTCGTTTACGGAAAGCTCTTCCTTTACAGCTTCCTCGCACTGCTTTAAATCATAAGGATCAACAACACGTACCCTCTTTATGCCGATAGAACGTACAAACTCCTCAAGATTTACGGCTGTTGCTGGTTCGTTTTTGATGTTGTAGCCTGTGGTTGGGTTTTGCTGGTGTCCGGTCATTCCCGTGATCGAATTGTCAAGGATTATTACCGTTGAGTTCGAGGCGTTATATGCGATATTTACAAGTCCCGTCATGCCCGAATGCATAAAGGTGGAATCGCCAATAACGCAGACGGTGTTCTTTTCGGCTTCCTCACCGCCCGCCTTGTTAAATCCGTGGATACCGGAGACCGACGCGCCCATACAAAGCGTTGAGTCAAGCGCGAACAGCGGCGCGGCGCTTCCAAGCGTATAACAGCCTATATCTCCGAGCGCTGTTATCTTGTTTTTGGCAAGAGTGTAAAACATACCCCTGTGCGGACAGCCCGCGCACATAACGGGAGGTCTTATCGGAACGGGGTTATCAAGACCCACCGTTTTCGGAAGCTCCAGACCGAACGCCTTTTTGATAGTGGTCTGATTGTATTCTCCGAGCGGTGAGAACATTTCTTTGCCCGTGCATTTTACGCCGAGCTTGTTAAGATGACTCTCTATAATTCCGTCAAGCTCTTCTATAACATAAAGCTTTTCGACCTCCGCCGCGAAATCGCGGATAAGCTTTTCGGGGAGAGGATTTACCATTCCGAGCTTCAAAACATACACCGAATCTCCGAAAACCTCTTTTACATACTGATAACAAGTACCCGCGCAGATAATTCCTATTTTGTTATCCGTTCCCTTTTCAACGCGGTTGAGCGGGCTTGTTTCCGCAAATTCGGAAAGCTTTTTCGTGCGCTCCTCAACAAACGGATGGCGTTTTACGGCGTTTGCCGGAGCCATTATGTATTTCTGCGGGTTTTTTTCATATTCGGGCAGCGGTATCTCAACGCGCTCTCCAAGCTCCGTTATGCTCTGCGAATGTGCTATTCTCGTACACATTCTGAAAAGCACAGGCGTATCGAACTTTTCGGAGATCTCATATGCTTCCTTTACAAATGCCTTAGCCTCTGCCGAATCCGACGGCTCAAGCATTGGTACTTTCGCGGCGATAGCGTAGTGACGCGAATCCTGCTCGTTCTGGGAGGAATGCATAGCGGGGTCGTCCGCCACAAACATTACCATTCCGCCCGTAACGCCCGTATAAGAAAGCGTAAAAAGCGGGTCTGCCGCAACGTTTAATCCGACGTGCTTCATCGCACACGCGCTGCGCGCTCCGCGAAGCGACGCGCCGAAGGCGGTCTCCGCCGCGACCTTCTCGTTCGGCGCCCATTCACAGTAGATCTCGTCGTACTTTGCCGCGAATTCGGTTATTTCCGTCGAGGGAGTTCCCGGATAGGACGAAACGAGCTTTACTCCCGCTTCGTAAAGACCTCTGGCAATTGCCTCATTTCCGAGCATAAGTTTTTTCATTGCAAAAAATCCTTTCTATGTATATTTCAAACCGTAGAAAAAATACGAAATTTCGGGGTCCCAAAGGGCTAAGCCCTCTGCCTCTCCGTCTCTCAGAGAGGTTTTATACAAGCTGTTATGTATATTTTACGGCTGTTTTTAACAAAAAACCAATTGAATTTTTTTTGCTTTTATGTTATAATCATAATGTTGATTTCAGATAAGGAGATAAATTATGATCATAGATTTCCACACCCACACATTCCCCGATAAAATTGCCGAAAAGACAATAGCATATCTTGCCGAAAAGGGCAATGTCAAGCCGTTTCGCGAGGGTACACTCTCATCTCTCAAGGAGAGCATGAAAAAATCGGGAGTAAACTATTCTGTTATACTCCCCGTAGCGACAGTTCCCAAGCAGGTCGAATCAATAAACCATCTCGCCGCGGAGCTTAACGGAAAGGACGGTATCATCTACGCCGGAGCTATCCACCCCGACTATGACGACATCGACGGCGCGCTTGATTTCATCAAAAACGCGGGACTTTTCGGCATAAAGCTCCACCCCGATTATCAGGACGTTTATTTCAACGACCCGCGAGTTCTCGGGATCATTGAAGGCGCGGCAAAGCGCGGATTGTATGTAATTACTCACGCGGGGATAGACGTGGGCTATCCGAACGACGTTCACTGTACTCCCGATATGGTGCTTGAAGTCCTTAAAAAGCTAAAGGGAATTGTTGACAACAAGCTGATATTAGCGCATCTGGGCGGCTGCGACCTGCCCGACGAGGTTCTTGAAAAGCTCTGCGGAAAGCCCGTTTATATGGATACGGCGGTCGTTTTAGACCGCTATCCCGAAAAGTCCGTTGAGATAATCAAGGCTCACGGCGCGGATAAGATACTTTTCGCGACGGACAGTCCTTGGGCAGACCAGAAAGCATTTATCGAGCTTTTAAAGAGCTTTGGTTTTTCCGAGCGTGAGAACGAGATGATGTTCTCAGAAAATGCCCGTAAAATCCTCTCAAATGCGGGGATCACACTATAAATATTATAACATTTTTGCTGAAAAAAGTCAACCCCAATTATACAGTGTACAACTGACAGTAAATAGTAAACAGTATTATTAAAACCAAACCGCGCTCGGAAGTTCCGAACGCGGTCATTATTGTTTACTGTATACTGTCAGCTTTCAACTGTTGTTACTGTTCCTATAAACAGCGGCAGATTCGCGGTTGTGTCGATTATCATATAAACGAACGGGCGGTTCAGGTAAACCTCTTTTATCTCATCGGGTTCCTGAATCATGCCTTCGCAGTTCAACTCGACCGCCGTTACCGCGCCGGCTCTTGTTCCCTTTTCGGCTACCTCTATATAGGTCTTGTGGAGTACGCGGTTTATATAAATTCCGCTGCTGTCCGACATATTTCCAAGCTTTGAAAAATCAGCAACAGAACCTTCAAACGCGTCACTCATTCCCATATCCTTGAGATAATCATTAAGCAGATAGCTGCACTCGCTTTTGAACTTCGGTATCGAGGTGCGAACGCTTTCGCTCTGCTTATTTGCGAGGATCTCCGCGAGCCTTTCGCCCGTAAGAGAATTTACATAATCCGAAATTGAAATGTCCTCGTTTGGAAGCAGTGCCGCAAAGGCGTAGTCCCCTCCGGAATAGTACTTTATAAAGCCCTTAGCGTTTTCGTCCGTGAGATAAGAATGCTCAGCAGCGTACATAAACTCCACAGGCTGTTTTGTCTCGTCCTCTTTAAAGAAATTTCCCTTGTTTACGTCTGAGCTTTCATAGATGCTCGCCCATTCCGCCTCAAACGCAAGCGCGTTTACGAGGTACATGACCGCGTCCGCGGGAATTTCGTCAATTATCTTGTCGATCATCCCGTTTGTGTTTTGCTTTACCCAGAGGTTGATGTCGTCGCGCGCCGAACCGCCGAAATCCGATTTGTAAATTCCCGCTCCGTAATAATCGGCGTTTGTCTGGAGAAAATCGCGGTTGGGTGTGAAGTCATTTCTGTCTGCAAACCAAATCGAATTCGCAATGGAAAGCTTGGTCTTATTGGTTTTTGCGAGGGAATTTGTGTATGCATGGATATACGCGTTCAGCTCGTCTATCGGCATTCCGAGAGTTTGTTCCATTTGCGTAAGCGTTTCACCTTCCGCGCCGTTTGCCGTCATAGCCAGCGCACACAACACCGATATCGGCGAAATGAGCGTGTTTTTACTGCTTTCCTCGGCATTTTGGAACAGCCTCACCGCAAAATCCATTACTCCCGCGTTATCCGTCAGATCGACGTCTGTCTTAACTTCATTCGGGATTATCCCACTCATCAGATCGTCGGCTTTTACTCTCATACAAGCCGTCAGCGACATCGCAAATATCAAACATAAGATCAATGCTAAAATTCTTTTCATGATTATTCCTCCTTAAATATTGCTGTAAATAATGATTAACAACGCTGCTGTAAATAATACTTAACAACGTTCAAAAAAGTTGCATAAACTTGACCTTTGCAGAAAAAACAAAAAATGCTGTGGTGTCCACAGCATTTCAGTTTGCAGAAAAAGTTCAGAACTACATAATAGAGCATTGCGAAATTTCAAAATGCAGCCGC
>JAFLUE010000109.1 GCA_022508945.1 Oscillospiraceae bacterium | reverse complement strand
ATTTTTGCCCCCACGCCCCTTTTCAAAGACTTTTTGCACGCTTTCCTAATTGTTATTTTATATCCGCATGATGCGCCTGAAGCGATTTAACTCCGAAGTGCGTGTTTTCTTTTATCGCGCGGATGCCCTCGGCGCTTGCCCTCGCGGCTGCCATTGTCGTGATATAGGGGATACGGTGCTTGATAGCGGACTTGCGGATATAGCTGTCGTCGTGCGCGCTGGTTTTTCCCGCGGGCGTGTTTATGATAAGCTGGATCTGCCCGTTTGATATCTCGTCCGCAATATTCGGTCTGCCCTCGTAGATCTTGAATATCTTTTCCACAGGGATACCCGCGTCCTTTATCATTGAATACGAGCCGCCCGTCGCGATTATCTTAAAGCCGAGGTCGCTGAACGCTTTCGCGATCTCAATAAGCTCGGGCTTGTCGCGGTCGCATACACTCAGCAAAACCGTACCCTCGTTCGGAAGCTTGGTTTGTGTAGCCTCCTGAGCTTTGTAGTAAGCTTCGCTGAACGACGGGGAAATGCCTAAAACTTCTCCCGTAGAGCGCATTTCCGGACCCAACAGCGGGTCGACTTCGGGGAACATATTGAACGGGAACACCGCTTCCTTTACGCCGTAGTGACCAATCACGCGGTCGCGAAGCTCAGGCACAGGCGATTTTCTGCCTGTGATAGGCGAGGTTATTATGTCTGTAGCAATTCTCACCATATTAATGTCGCATACCTTTGATACAAGCGGCACTGTTCGCGAGGCGCGCGGATTTGCCTCAAGAACATACACAGTATCGCCCTCGATCGCGTACTGCATATTCATAAGTCCGCGAACGCCCATTTCCACGGCAATTTTTCTCGTATAATCCTTAATTGTGTCAATATGCTTCTGCGAGAGATTTTTCGCGGGCAGTATACAAGCCGAGTCGCCCGAATGGATACCCGCAAGCTCTATATGCTCCATAACCGCGGGAACGAAACAGTTTTCACCGTCGGAGATCGCGTCAGCCTCACACTCTGTCGCATGATTCAGGAATCGGTCAATGAGTATCGGACGGTCGGGAGTAACTCCCACAGCCGCCGACATATAAACTCTCATCATCTCGTCGTCGTGTACGACTTCCATTCCGCGTCCGCCGAGAACATACGACGGACGAACCATAACGGGATAACCGATCTTGTTCGCGATTTCAAGCGCCTCGTTGACATTGACCGCCATTCCGCTTTCGGGCATCGGAATGCCGAGCTTGTCCATCATTGCGCGGAACAGGTCTCTGTCTTCAGCTTCGTCAATTGTTTCGGGAGTTGTTCCGAGAATATTTACTCCGTATTTTTTCAGATCACCCGCAAGATTAAGCGGAGTTTGACCGCCAAACTGTGCTATAACACCAACAGGCTTTTCCTTTTCGTATATCGAAAGCACGTCCTCGAGCGTAAGCGGCTCGAAATAGAGCTTGTCCGAGGTGTCATAGTCGGTTGAAACCGTTTCGGGATTGCAGTTTACGATTATCGACTCAAAGCCGAGCTTTTTCAGCGCAAGCGCCGCGTGAACACAGCAATAGTCGAACTCGATACCCTGACCGATCCTGTTCGGTCCTCCGCCCAAGATCATGATCTTGGGCTTGTCAGTATTAACAGGGCTTTTGTCCTCGGTTAGATTGTAGGTAGAATAGTAGTACGCGCTGTCTTCCGTTCCGCTTACATGAACGCCCTCCCAAGCTTCGCAAATGCCTGCGTTCAGGCGCGCGCTTCTGATATCCTCTTCGGAAACATCCAGAAGCTGACTTAAATAGCGGTCGGAGAAGCCGTCCTGCTTAGCCTTTTTAAGAACATCAACATCGGGAACCTTGCCCTTCATATCAAGAAGCGCGTTCTCTTCCTCAACAAGCTCCTTCATCTGTTCAAGGAACCAATGTTTTATTTTTGTAAGCTGATAAATCTCCTCTACGGAAGCACCCTTTCTGAGCGCTTCATAGATTATAAACTGGCGTTCGCTCGATATAACGCGGAGCTTGTCCAAAAGCTCTTCCTTTGTAAGTTCATTGAAATTGCCCGCAAAGCCAAGCCCGTATCTTCCCGTTTCAAGACTGCGAATAGCTTTCTGGAAAGCCTCTTTATAGGTCTTTCCTATGCTCATTACCTCTCCGACAGCCTTCATCTGCGTTCCGAGCTTGTTTTCCGAGTTCTTGAACTTTTCAAACGCCCAGCGCGCAAACTTGATAACAACATAATCACCGTCGGGTGTGTACTTGTCAAGAGTTCCGTACTTTCCGCAGGGAATCTCATCAAGCGTAAGTCCGCACGCAAGCATTGCCGAAACAAGAGCGATAGGGAAGCCCGTTGCCTTTGAAGCCAGCGCCGACGAACGCGAGGTCCTCGGGTTTATCTCAATAACGACCACGCGTCCTGTTTCGGGGTCGCGCGCAAACTGACAGTTACAGCCGCCGATAACCTGAATCGCCTCAACAATTTTATATGCCTGACGCTGTAAGTCGAGCTGAACATCCTCGGGAATAGTCAGCATAGGCGCCGAGCAGAACGAATCGCCCGTATGAACGCCGACGGGATCGATGTTTTCAATAAAGCAAACAGTAATAATGTTGTTATTCGCGTCACGAACGACCTCAAGCTCAAGCTCTTCCCAGCCGCTTATGCATTCCTCTACAAGAACCTGTCCCACAAGGCTTGCCTGAAGACCTCTCGCGCAAACGATCTTAAGCTCGTCAACATTGTATACCATTCCGCCGCCTGCGCCGCCCATTGTATACGCGGGGCGAAGGACAACGGGATAACGAAGCTTTTCTGCGATCTTGACCGCCTCATCAACGGAGTACGCGACCTCGCTTCTTGCCATTTCGATGCCGAGCTTTTCCATTGTATGCTTAAACTCTATTCTGTCCTCGCCGCGCTCGATAGCGTCAAGCTGTACGCCGATGACCTTTACATTGTACTTTTCGAGGACGCCCGCCGATCCAAGCTCGGAGCAGAGGTTAAGTCCCGACTGACCGCCGAGATTCGGCAAAAGAGCGTCGGGGCGTTCTTTTTCAATGATCTGCGTAAGTCTGTCAAGATTAAGCGGCTCAATATATGTTATGTCCGCAACATCGGGGTCGGTCATTATTGTCGCGGGATTTGAGTTTACGAGTACAATTTCGTATCCGAGCTTTTTCAAGGCCTTACACGCCTGTGTTCCCGAATAGTCAAACTCACACGCCTGACCGATAATAATAGGTCCTGAACCAATGATAAGAATTTTGTTTATATCCTGCTTTTTTGGCATAGATAACTCCGTTCCCGTACCGTCGGTACGCAATAATTTTTTAGCGGGTTTACATTCTTACCCAATTTACACTATTTATTATCATACCATATTTTTCAGAAAATTTCAATACATATCTGTAAAAAAATAAATTTGTTCGGTTATATTTTTTCTGTTAAAATTTGGAAATCTAATTTCCGAAAAATTTATCGCCGTGTTCATATATGCTCAAAAACGTACTGCGTCATACAAAGAAATCAAACGATCTGACGGCTGAACGCAACAGCGGGTTGCTTGATTTTGCAAAGCAATTGTGATATAATTTAAACGAGGTGAAAAATATGGATACAAAGGATATTATTCTCGAACTCCGAACCAAAAACGGATTGTCTCAGGAGGAGCTTGCGGAAAAGGTGTTTGTTACGCGTCAGGCAGTTTCTCGCTGGGAAAATGGTGATACTGTGCCGAACACGGAAACGCTGAAGCTTTTGTCAAAGCTGTTTGATGTTTCTATCAACACGCTTTTGGGCTCTCCGAGAAAGCTTATCTGTCAGTGCTGCGGAATGCCGCTCGATGATGCTTCTGTCAGCAAAGAACCGGACGGCACATTTAACGAGGAGTACTGCAAATGGTGTTATAACGACGGGAAATTCGTATATACAAGCCTTGATGAATTGACAGATTTTCTCGTTGGTCATATGTCAAACGAGCAGTTTCCGCCCGAAAAGATGAGAGCATACTTAAACGAGATGCTGCCGAATCTCGAGCATTGGAAGCGTACAGATGTATAGGTAAAAAATGTGCCTTTAAAGCGGGCTTTATTACACCGTTTCTCAGGGCGCAAACAGGCGCAATGACGCTTTTAATCTTTAAACGGTTATATATTATAACTAATAAATATATGTAAAAAACTCCCCTTGAATTTGTTTCAAGGGGAGTTCGGTCGTTTTATTCAATGCGCTCGAAATCCGCGGCGCCGTGCTTGCAGAGCGGGCAGACGATGTCGTCGGGCAGCTCGTCGCCCTCGTAGACATATCCGCAAACCGTGCATACATAGCCCTTCTTGCCGTCTGTAGCGGGCTTTGGCTTGACGTTCTGCTGGTAGTAGGTGTAGGTCATGGTCTCCGCGTCGGAAATAACGCGCGCCTCGGTCACGGTGCAGATAAACATTCCGTGGGTTCCGAGATCCACATACTGCTCTACCTTGAGCGATATAACAGCGTTAATATACCGCGGCAGGAAAACAAGCCCGTTTTCGGAGCGCAGCGCTGTGACGCCGGCGAATTTATCAGTGTCTCTGCCGCTATGGAAGCCAAATCTTTCAAATATCTTGAACGGTGCTTCAACCGACAGACAGTTTACGTTCATAATACCCGTCTTTTTTATCACATCGTGGGAGTAGTTCGCCTTGTTGATGTTTACAGCTACACGGAATGGGCTGTCGGTGAGCTGGGTCACGGTGTTTACGATAAGACCGTTGTCCTTTTGACCGTCGTTGGAGGTAACAACATAAAGACCGTATCCTATCTTGAACAGCGCCTTCATATCCTGCTTGTTGGCGGTGTCGTCGTTTTCGGCAAGATAGTCCTTGCAAAGTTCATTGGCAAGATCTTCGATCTGCTGAGTACTCTCATCGTTCAGTGCCGACATTATGTGAACGCTGTTCTTTGCAAAGGTAAGATTATAGCTGTCCTCCAGCATACGCTTCATAGTCTTTGCCGCTTGCGGAGCCCACGAGCCGTTCTCCATAAAAGCTACAACGCGGTTTTGGTAATTGCGTTCCGTCAGGTGTTCGATAAACGTACGCATAAACGGGAAAATATCCGCGTTATATGTGGTGGTCGCCAACACCAGCTTGCCGTAGCGGAACGCGTCCTCGACCGCCTCCGCCATATCCTCACGGGCAAGGTCTGTCACAACGACCTTGGGACAATGTTTTTCTCTGAGCTTTTCGGCAAGAAGCTCTACAGCGGCTTTGGTATGACCGTAGACCGAGGTGTAGGCGATCATTATTCCCGCGGATTCTACTCTGTAAGACGACCATGTGTCATACAGATTTATATAGTGACCGAGGTTTTCAGTGAGTACAGGTCCGTGTGTAGGGCAGATGATGCTGATATCAAGTCCCGCCGCCTTTTTCAAAAGCCGCTGAACCTGCGCGCCGTATTTACCTACGATACCGATATAATAGCGCCGAGCCTCACAGTCCCACTCTTCGTCAACATCAAGTGCGCCGAACTTACCGAAGCCGTCTGCCGAAAACAATACCTTATCATATGAATCGTATGTAACGATTACTTCGGGCCAGTGTACCATCGGGGCGGTGACAAAGGTCAGGGTGTGCTTGCCCAGTTCCAATGTGTCGCCCTCGCCTACTACGATGCGGCGGTCTTCGTAATCCTCGCCGAAAAACTGCTTCATCATGGTGAAAGCCTTTTCCGAGGACACTATCGTTGTGTCGGGGTACGCCTTCATAAAATCGGCGATGCTGCCTGCGTGATCCGGCTCCATATGCTGAATAATAATGTAGTCGGGCTTTGTTCCGCTTAGAACAGATGTAACATTACCAAGCCACTCTTTGGTGAAGTGACGGTCTACTGTGTCCATGACGGCTGTTTTCTCGTCAAGGATAACATAGGAGTTATACGCCATGCCGTTTGGTACGATATACTGCCCCTCGAACAGATCGACATCATGGTCGTTCACGCCTACATATTTGATATCGGACGTAATGTTAATATTCATAATTTCCTCCTACTTTCAGCGGAAAATGCCGACATTGCCCTTGTAGCTGAGGCAAACTGCGTCAGTGATAGCTCGCTGCCGATCTTTCCCGCATTGTTGTGCAAATTTTTCCCGATTAATATTATATCTCCAAAAATAATATTTGTCAATAGCTTTGGAATATTTTTCAAGAAATTAGTTTTGGCGGTTTGCAAATTACCGACAGATTATCCGTTTTTTTCGGGATTATTTATTTTCTTTTCCTCTTGTTAAAATCCGCGGAGATCATTTTATCCCAATCTGCCGCCAGAGGCTTACAGGCGCGCATTTCGCAAACCGCGTCCGAAACGGCTTCAAACAAAACCGCTGTTCCTTTGCTGTCGGCATGATAATTTACGGCGCGGTCGGCTCTTATGCCGATATGCTGCGCGGTTTCCACGGAGTCAATGTTCGCGCCGATGAATAAAAATTCCCAGCCGCGTTCTTTCTGCTGTTCTATCAGTTTTTTTACCTCGTCGCCGGTGTAAACATGACTTGAGTTTTCCATTCCGTCAGTCGTTATCACAAACATAGTATGCTCGGGAACGTCCTCGGGACGGGCGTATTTGTGAATGTTCCTGATATGGCGTATTGCTGCGCCGATAGCGTCAATAAGCGCCGTGGAGCCGCAGGGAATGTAGTCGTCCACGGTCATTTTGCCGATTTCGGACAGCTTGACCCTGTCGTGAAGAACCTCGCTTACATTATTGAAAAGTACCGTTGAAACATAACACTCCGCGTTCTGCTTGCGCTGTTTTTCAATAAGCGAGTTGAAGCCGCCGATAGTGTCGCTCTCAAGCCCCGCCATAGAACCGCTTCTGTCAAGAATGAAAACCAATTCCGTAATATTGCTGCTCATAATAAAACCTCCAAAAAATAAATGTGACCGTAAGCTTTTCCTTACAGTCACATTATAGCTTATTTAAAACGGAAATTGGTCGCTCGGCAGGCGACATTTAACCGAGCAGCGGCTGGTCAAAGGAAAGCAGGGCTTCGTTTATCTCAAAGAGATCGTAGCTTTCGTTTGTGATAAAATACTCGATGATTATGTCGAATTTACTGCTGTGCGACAGCGCAAAGCCCGCTTTCATCAGCAGTTCCTTAGTTTCCTCAAGCGACAGCTCCAACGCC
>JAFLUE010000108.1:4433-7173 GCA_022508945.1 Oscillospiraceae bacterium | reverse complement strand
TCGGCGCGCCTCCCGGATATGTCGGCTATGAGGAGGGCGGTCAGCTCACCGACGCTGTGCGAAGAAAGCCGTATTCCGTTGTGCTTTTCGACGAGGTGGAAAAAGCACACCCCGATGTGTTTAACGTGCTTTTGCAGGTTCTCGACGACGGCAGGATAACCGACAGCCAGGGACGGCTCATTGACTTCAAGAACACAATAATCATACTGACCTCAAACCTCGGTTCGCAGTTTATTCTTGACGGAATCGGCGAAAACGGCGAGATCACCGAGGAAGCGAGAGCAAACGTTGACGCGCTTTTAAAACGCTCGTTCAGACCCGAGTTTTTGAACAGGCTTGACGAGATAGTATTCTATAAGCCGTTGTCAAAGGACAACATCTTCGGCATAATCGACATTCAGGCAAACGACCTCGCAAAGCGCCTTAAAGAAAAACAGCTCGGTCTCGAAATTACGGACGAAGCAAAACAGCTTATCGTCGACGAAAGCTACGACCCCTCGTTCGGCGCGCGTCCGCTCAAGCGCTATATGCAGCGCAACCTTGAAACCCTTATCGCGCGTGAAATCCTCGCCGATAAGCTTCATCAGGGAGATATGATAAAGGTTGGAGTTTCGGACGGAGCGCTTGCGATAATCGGATAAATGCAAAAAGTCTTTGAAGGGGAGTCTGAGGGGAAACTTTCTACAGAAAGTTTCCCCTCAGTTATATTATCCAAAAGTAATTTTTATGAACGATCAGTACCAGATAGTAAAATTGTCGCCGTACATCGCGATACCTTCCTCAATTGCCGCCACAAGCCTGTCGTTGCAGCGTGTGCCGGTGTAGACCCAGCCCTCGCCCTCGACATACTTGACTTGTACCCAACTGCGAGAATTATTTTCTTGATGAGCCAGAGCGATCCCGTTGGCGAGCATTTTTCTGTCATTGACGGTGTATTTTTCGGCGAACGCCGACATCCAGCCCGCTCCATAAGAGCGGCCTTCATTGTTGTCGTTCAGTGCCTGATAGAATTCATACTCCCATCTGCCTACTTTTATCACGTCGCCGTCTATTATGGTATCTTCGTTATCGAGGTCAAGAATATAGGTGTAATATACCTTTTTATCGCGGGACGGTTCGTTTATCCTGATCGTGTGCTTTTCCAAATCAGACCAGCCGCAATCAGCGTATTTCTCTTTCAGCGATGTTTCGGTATCCGGCACGTCCGTTTCGGTTTCATCCGCGTGCACATCGTCGGGATCCGTTAAATCAGCGGTCTGATTCTCATTTGTGTTATCCCCGTCATTAGCGTTGATGTCATTTATGAAAATCAAGCCTTCGGCATCAGGATTCGGAGTATTATCATACCGGCCTGGATAGCCGTTTTCAATAAAAGCTTCAAATTGAGCGTCACGCTCGCTGTAATTCTCGGGAGCGATCATGTTGCTTGCCGCTCCGGCAATACCCGCCGCCCCCAAAGCCGCTATCGCCGCCGCGATAACGGTTATGTGAATTGTTTTGTTTTTCATTTTATTTACCTCCTTTTCGGGTTGTTTGTGGTTTTCCTCGACAATCTTTCGCAGAGAGGCTTTGATTTTTTCCGACTGTTCTGCTGTTATTATTTCGGGATCATTTATTTTGCATTTATCAAAAAATTCCTCAAACATAATCGAACCCCCTCTGCTCTAAATAGTCTTTAAGTTTATTTCGGGTACGCATAAGCTTCGACCGCGCGGTGTTTTCGTTGATCGCCATAGCCCGGGCTATCTCGGCGGTTTTCTCCCCGTAAAAGAAATACCGCAGAAACACCTCGCGATCGTCTTCGGAAAGCTCCGTAAGAGCGTTGTTAATGTGTCTCATCATCTCGTTAAGCTCCGCGGTCTTCTCCACGCTAAGCTCCGACGGCAGCTCCAGCCCGTCAATATCGTCATACGGCTGCCTGAGCTGCCTCAAACGGTTTTTGACCGCGTTTTTCGCGCATACCGACAGATATGGCTTAAGACCATACTTCTCGTCAAGATTTTCGCGGTGCAGCCAGAGCTTGTAAAACACGTCGCTGCAAAGTTCCTCCATATCCTGAGCCGACAACGCTCCGCCCGCGAAATTTCGGATAACCGTCATGACATATCCGGAAAACTCGCCGACGATCCTATACAAAGCGCTCTCGCCGCTGCCCTTCAACTCGGCGATCAAACCATTTTCAGCCAATTATATACCCTCCCGACAAAAAACATCGGCGACTTTTGCTGCACAGCCGAAGGTATCCCTTGGGTTTCGGGGCCCTTCACTCTCATATACACTCAAAATCAAAAAATGTTGCGGATCGAAGCCCGCGCTTCATTTTAAAGTTCAATTTGCAAAAAAATATGATGCCCCTCTGAATTTTCAGAGGAGCATCTTTTTACACATAACATCAATTGTTCATATTAAGGAAAAGGATCACAACTACGGCGATAAGCCCCAGCAAAACCAGAATGAAAAGCCATATCGGAATCCCCTTTTTCTGCGGAGCGGGATATAACGGCGGTTCATATGAACTCGGCTGCTGTTTTGGCTGATCCTGCTGAATAACGGGAGGCTCGGTCATAGGCGGCGGCACATACCGTTCGCCGCTCGGCTTCGCGGCTTGCTCAATAACGGGTCTCTCCGTTTGTTCAATAACAGGTTCTTCAGTCTGTTCAATTACAGGCTTTTCAGCCTGCTCAATAACAGGCGCCGCAATTTGTTCAGCCACAGGCGCTGTGATCGGCTCGGCTTTAGG
>JAFLUE010000108.1:0-4333 GCA_022508945.1 Oscillospiraceae bacterium | reverse complement strand
TGTGATCGGCTCGGCTTTAGGCACAGCCGCTTGCTCAACAACAGGCTCCGCGGCCTTTTCAACCGCAGGCACTGAAATTTGCTCAATAACAGGTGTTGTGATCGGCTCGACTACAGGCACAGCCGCTTGCTCTGATACGGCTACCGCGACCTGCTCGACCACAGACACCGAAATTTGCTCAACAGGCTCTGTTCCCTTTTCTTCAACAGCAGGCTCTACCGCGTTCTGCCGCATGGGGAAAACAGGCTCAACCGAAACGGACGGCTGAATATCAGGCTCGTCGGCAAGGTTCGCAAAGTGGTTTTCGTGAGAACCCGCCGAAAAAGAAACAGGCTCGACCGACACAGGCTCAACAGCCGCCTCCGCCACAGCCGAAGCCGTCGGCATTTCCGGCTTTACCGAGTCCATGGACATATCCTCCATCGAGTCGCCGAGGAAACGGTATGGGTCAATGATCACATCCTTGCTTATATCCTCGTCCATCGAACACCCTTCTACAACGGGAAGCCTATCCTCGATAAACTCCGTATCCGCCGTACCGTCGGTCATGGAAAAGTTTTCAACCAGAATATCGTCGCCCTTGTTTTTTGGAGCCTTCTGTCGGATCCTGCCCGTTGACAGGTCTACATCTTCGACCGTCGGCACCTGAAAGCCCTGTGCGCCGAAAGCGTTCATTGCTCCCGAAAACGCGGAGATCGCTTCCTCGGAAAAGCTGTTCGTTCCGAACAGATCCGCTTCATTCGGAGCGTTATAAGAACTCTCGGCTCCGTTATATCTATCGCTGCCCGAAAACGCTGAGGGCTGCTGTGCTGCAGGCGACGTTCCCGCAAATCTTCCCACAGGCACAGGAGTACCGCATTCAATACAGAACAGGCTTCCGTCGATCAGCTTTTTACCGCAGTTTCCGCAAAACATATATATTCCCCCGATGCCAAATAAGCATAAAATCACTAATCTTATTATACAATCTTCTCCGACAAATGTCAATTGAATTTATGAAAATTGTACAAATGATTAAAAGAAACTCGTCTTTTTTGTGCTATTCAACGGAAATAACGCTTGGCGGCAAAAGCTACAGCCGCACTTTGCGAAGTAACTCGATTATAATCCCGAAGAAAAATACAGACCCGCAAAAACTCCCGCGGCGATCGCGAAAATTGCCGTCGAAGCAAGACACATAAGCAGATGCGTCAGGGTATATTTCCGCTCGGGCATTTGCTGTTGGGGAACGAAAAAATCATCCTGCCGTTCCGTAACCCGCATCTGCGGCACATTAAATTCACTGTGCTGTTCGGGGACCTGCGCCTGCTGTTCGGGACGCTGCATCTGCGGCACGGTAAATTCACTGTGCTGTTCAGAGACTTGCGTCTGCTGTTCGGGACGCTGCATTTGCGGCACGGTAAATTCACTGTGCTGTTCGGGGACTTGCGTCTGCTGTTCGGGACGCTGCATTTGCGGCGCGGTAAATTCACTGTGCTGTTCGGAGACTTGCGTCTGCTGTTCGGGAGGCTGCATTTGCGGCACGGTAAATTCGGTATGATGTTCGGGGATTTGCGGCTCCGCAGGTGCGGTCTGCTGTTCAGGCTCTTGTTCCTGCTCCGAAACAAACTCTTCCTGCTGTAAAACGGAAGAATTATCCTCTGACAGATCGTTCTGTTCAACAAGCTCGGGAGTCTGTCCCGTAATGTCAGCCGAAAGCCGAGGTTCAACAGGAGCGTCAACCGACGGTTCGTCTGATTGTTCATCCGACTGTTCGGCATATTGCTCGATCGGCTGTTCGGCGGCTTGCTCCGCAGACGGTTCAGCCTCCTGCCCGACCGTCTGTTCGGTATATTGAACGGCAGGCTGTTCAGTGAAGACAGGCTGCTCTTCGGCCGCCGAAAGCTGCTCCGGATAATTTTCTGTTAACGGTTCTGATGGCACAATAGCCTCGGCAGACGGTACAGAGAATATTTCCGCCGCAGCGGGCTTATCCGCGGGGGGCTCGGCTGTCGGCTTGACGCTCGTTATGCTTACAACACCCTTTCCGCAATAGCTACAAAACCTCGCATCATCTAAGATCTTATTTCCGCAATACGAACAAAACATATTTCTTTCCTTTCTGTGTTTATAACATAGTCATTATCAGCTTGTAGAAAAACCCAAAATCGCTGTTTTTGACGAATTTATTTAAGGTAACGCCACGCTGCGCTCCGTGTGCAGCGCCGCTTGATTTTTTAAATTTCGCGCTCTGATATTGCGCGGCTCGTTTTTTTCACAAGCCGAATCTTTTATCAGCTTTTTAAAGCGGAAATTTCCTTTTCCGACCGCACATTCCTGAAATAGTCAAACAAAAACTGCTGTGCGATACCCTCTATCCCCTTTGTGCATTCAGGCAGCCCATCGGGAAAACACTCGCTCATTATCCGCTTTATCCATACGTCCTTCGGAAAAGCGTCCGTTTTATGAAACGCAAACAACAGCACACAGTCCGCTACCTTATCTCCCACGCCGACGATCGTCTTCAGCCTTTCGCGAGCCGGCTCAAGCGGCAGCGCGTCAATTTCCTCAAAATTGATCTCGCCCCTGTTGATCTTATCGACAGCGTCGGCGATATACCTCGCGCGAAAGCCCGCTCTCAGCGGCGCCAGATCTCCCGCTTCGATTCCGCGAAGCTTTTCGGCGGTCGGAAACGCATAGTCGTTATCTCCAATCTTCCCGCCGAACTGTTCGGAAAATCTCGCGATTATCCCCGAGATGCGCGGGATATTGTTGTTCTGGGAGATAATAAAGCTAAGAAGCGTTTCAAACGGCTCCTGCCGCAATATCCTGATGCCCGCCGAAGCCTCGCAGGCTTTTTTCAGCGTTTTGTCTTCGGACAAGCGCGCTATGTACTCTCCGTAATCGGCGTCAAGGTCAAAATAGCTCCGCCATAATTTCTCGTCGGCGTCGGGTATACCGTCTATCTCGACCTTATCGCCGTTTTGAGACACAAATATCCTGCGTCCGCGCGCTATTCCCGAAAAGCCCCCGCTTTCGTCCTCTTGCCAGCGAAAGCACTGTCCGCAAAGGAAAGTCCTCGCGGGATCCAGTTCGTTTACATTAGTTAAAATCTTCAATTTTTTTCAAAAACCCCTTGATTATTTACTTTAATTATAATATAATTTTATTGGGATTTCAAGTGTTTTCTTGTTATTTTCATTTTGTTTTTTCTTTATTTTCATTAAGACAACACAGGATCAGCTTCTAAAAAGACCTGTTTTCAGACTGTTGAGAAGCCGTCGGCCGCGCGAAACACAGAAGATAAGCGCCCGTATGCTTCAAAAGACCCCGTGCTTTGAGAAAAGCCTTTTCGGCTGACACATCTCATATCGGGGCTTATCGGTTGTCTGACAGACTTTTCGTCCGCGCTGTGTTGCTTTCTTTGTCTTTAACAGAAAAAGGAGCGTTAAACGCAGATGAGAAAAAATATTCTTACGATCCGCGTAGACGATATTTTCGAGCAGAAATGCGGCTGTCCGATCTGCCTTATGCGAAAAGCCTCGGAGGACAACTCCTGCGAATATATTTCGGGCGCAGCGATGATGGAGCCGGATATCCGTATTGAAACAAACAAACTGGGCTTTTGCGCGGAGCATTTTTCCATGCTGCTAAAAACAAGCGCGCGGCTTCCGCTTGCGCTTATTTTAAGCACCCATCTCGACGAGATACAAAACGAGGCTTTTGACAAAAAGAACAGCCTGGCAAGGAGCGAGGAGTTTGAAAAAACCTGCTATATCTGCTCGAGGACAGACGATGACCTCGACCGTTTTCTTCACGGGATGTTCGGAATGTACAAAGAGGACGAAGCGTTCAGAAAGCTGTTTTCCGAGCAGGAGTATATCTGCTTTCCCCACCGCAGTCTACTGATAAACAGAGCGCGTAAGGTTCTCAAAAAGGATGTTCTCAAACAATTCGAGAACGAGACCGAAGCCCTTGCGAAAAACAGACTTATACAGCTTCGGGGAGGCTTGGACGAGCTTTGCAAAAGCTTTGATTATAGGAACGCGGGAAAGCCTCTTTCGAAAACCGCGCAGAACGCGCCCGAAAAGGCCATAGAGTTTTTAACTGGTAAATTTATTGATAATTAAAACCATAACACAACGTATAATCCGTGCCTTGATATAATGTTGTTTTGGCGGATTGATTTAAATAGAATTTCAAAATTCATCACTTTGCCGCATTATGCTTTGCAAAACGCTCAGCAGAGCCGACGCAAAGTGAGAACCGCGTAAAATTTTTCTGTGAAAAATTTTACGCTTTTTGAAATTCGTTTGATACCACTGTGTGGTTTTGGACAAATTGGCTCTTGACC
>JAFLUE010000107.1 GCA_022508945.1 Oscillospiraceae bacterium | reverse complement strand
TTTGACGCGAGAATGTATAAGCAGGATATTGCGGGCAGTATTGCTCACGCGACGATGCTCGGAGAAAAGGGCATTATAAGTATGAGCGACAGCCTTGAGATAATCGGCGGCTTAAAGGAGATCCTCGAAGATATCAACAGCGGAAAGCTTGATTTTGACCCGAACGCGGAGGATATTCATATGTTTATCGAGGCGGAGCTTACAAGCCGCCTTGGCGACGTAGGAAAAAGACTTCACACATCACGTTCGAGAAACGACCAGGTCGCGCTTGATATAAGGCTTTATCTCCGTGACGAAATAAAGGAAATTAAAGAGCTTCTTGTAAAGCTTATCGAAACGCTGTGCGGGATAGCCGAGGAGAATTCCGACACGATCATGCCAGGGTACACTCATTTACAGCGCGCCCAGCCTATTACCTTCGGTCATCATCTTATGGCTTACGCACAGATGCTTCTGAGGGATATTGAAAGGCTTAGCGATACCGAAAAGCGAATGAACGTAAATCCTCTCGGAAGCTGTGCGCTTGCGGGAACGACCTACAATATAGACCGTTTTCGTACCTCTGCACTACTCGAAATGAGCGCTCCTATGGAAAACTCTCTCGACGGTGTTTCGGACAGAGATTTTTGTATGGAGCTTGCGTCAGCGCTTTCGATCTGTATGGTCCATCTTTCGAGATTCTCCGAAGAGATCATTATGTGGTGTAGCTGGGAGTTTAAGTTCATTGAGCTTGATGACGCGTTTTCCACGGGTTCGAGCATAATGCCGCAGAAGAAAAATCCCGACGTAACCGAGCTTATCCGAGGTAAGACCGCGCGTGTCATCGGCGACAATATGACGCTTCTGACAATGATGAAGGGGCTGCCGCTTGCGTATAATAAGGATATGCAGGAGGACAAGGAAGCTATCTTCGACGCGGTAGACAACATAAAGCTTTGCATTTCGACATTTACTCCAATGCTTGCGACAATGACGGTCTTGCGCGAAAATATGCGAAACGCTGCCGCAAAGGGCTTTATAAACGCAACAGACTGTGCGGATTATCTTGTGAAAAAAGGAATGCCGTTCAGAACAGCGTATAAGATCACAGGCGGACTTGTGGCTCTTTGTATAAGCAAAAACACCACATTGGAGGAGCTTCCGCTTGATGAATACAAAAACGCAAGCGAGCTTTTTGATGATGATGTTTATAACACGATAAGTCTTGATACCTGCGTAAAAGAGCGCAAATCGTTTGGCGGTCCTTCGCCCGAAAGTGTTCTGACGCAAATTAAATCAGTTAAGAAAAAACTTGAGGAGCAAAGCAATGGTTAAGGTATACATTGACGGGCAGGAAGGAACAACGGGTCTTAAGATACTTGAACGTTTTGAGGGCAGAAACGACATTGAGCTGCTGAAAATTGACGAGGATAAGCGCAAGGACAATGACGAGCGCAGGAAAATGATAAACGCCGCTGATTTTGTCTTTTTGTGTCTGCCCGATGACGCTGCAAGAGAAGCTGTCGCTATGGCAGATGATAAGGTAAGGATCATTGACGCTTCTACCGCGCACAGAACAAATGCCGACTGGGCATACGGTTTTCCCGAGCTTGGCGCGGATTTCAGAAGCAAAATCGAAAAGAGCAGCAGAACGGCTGTTCCGGGGTGCTATGCGAGCGGCTTTATTTCAATGGTCTACCCGCTTATTAAGCTCGGAATTATGCCGAAGGATTATCCCATAACCTGTCATGCGGTTTCGGGCTACAGCGGAGCGGGTAAAAAAGCCATTGCGGTTTATGAGGGTGAAAATCGCCCCAATGATTTTGACAGTCCGCGTCAATATGCGCTTACACAACAGCACAAGCACCTGCCCGAAATGCAGAAGATCTGCGGTCTTGATTACGCGCCTGCGTTCAATCCGCTTGTGTGTGATTACTATTCGGGAATGGTCGTGTCGCTTCCGATTTTTACAAGGCTTCTTACGAAGAAATACTCCGTAAATGATATCAGAAAAGCGCTTTCGGACTTTTATGAGGAAAACGGCTCTTATTTCGTAAAGGTAATGGCGGAGGGTGAGCCGGAAGACGGCTTTATCGGCGCGAACAACATAAGCGGCACAAATATGATGCAGATTTTTGTAAACGGAAACGATGAAAGGCTTATTATCTGCTCAAGGCTCGATAATCTCGGAAAGGGTGCGTCCGGCGCGGCGGTTCAGTGTCTTAATATTATGATGGGAATTGATGAGAAAACGGGACTTATATAATAATTTTGAGGTCATATTATGTACTATAAGGAAATAAGAGTCTGGGTCCCTGATGAGGAAGTTCTGAACATTCGGTTTTTAAAGCATGAAAAATTCTTTGTTTATAATTTTCTGAACAAGCCATATATAATAACAGCAAAAATTTCGGACACAAAGAATTTTATCGGGTTCGGGATCGACGGTAATATTTATCTTCTGGACAGAGAAAAAAACAGTGAAATTTATGTGTCAAGCGCGCTTGCGGTTTTTGGAAGGCAGCTTAAGCTGTATCGTGATCTGACAGCTCCACGGGATAGGGACGATGAAAACAGCCTGAAGCTCGAAGACTTTAAAAAACAGATCCGAGAGCTTGATAATAACGCGTTCTTGAATGAAAATAATTTCTGGTCTGAGGTTTTAAGAAGATCGGAGCTTGACGATTTCATATATGAGGTAAAGAAATGGTAAAAATAAAGGGATATGATTTTATAGAAGGCGGCGTCTGTGCCGCAAACGGCTTTACAGCTTCGGGAGTTATCGCGGGAATTAAAGCCGGAAACACAACAAAGCGTGATCTTGCTCTGATAAAATGTTCGGTTCGGTGTAAAACAGCGGCAATGTTTACAAAAAACAAAGTCAAAGGCGCGCCTATTATTGTCTGCAAGGAGCATTTAGAAGACGGCTATGCACAGGCTGTTATTGTAAACAGCGGGAACGCGAACACCTGCAACTCAAACGGAATTGAGATCGCCGAGGAGATGTGCGGCTTAGCGGCGGAAGCTCTCGGACTTGACAAAAACGATATCCTGGTAGGATCTACGGGCGTTATCGGGCAGAAGCTCAGCATCGAGCCGATAAAGGCGGTTATTCCACAGCTTTGCGAATCGCTCAGTGAAAACGGAAGTCCCCTCGCCTGCGAGGCAATTATGACTACGGATACCCGCAAAAAGGAATTTGCGGTTGAGTTTGAGCTTGACGGAAGAAAATGCCGAGTTGGCGGTATTTCCAAGGGCAGCGGAATGATAAACCCGAATATGGCGACAATGCTTGCGTTTATTACGACCGATGTCGAAATAAACGGAGAGCTGCTCGGAAAGGCGCTCAGAAAGGTATGCGAAGTTACCTACAATATGGTAAGCGTTGACGGAGACACCTCCACAAACGACACGCTTATACTTATGTCCTCGGGACTTGCGGAAAATAAAGAGATCATCTGCGAAGACGAAAACTACGAGATCTTTGTAAACGCGCTTTACGCGGTAATGATGAATCTTGCTCGCGAAACAGCGCGTGACGGCGAGGGTGCTACTAAGCTAATTGAATGTGTGGTAAATGGCGCTCCGAACGAAAATACAGCGAAGATCGTTGCAAAATCTGTTATTTCTTCGAGTCTTGTAAAAGCGGCGCTTTTTGCGGCGGACGCAAACTGGGGAAGAATTTTGTGTGCGATAGGCTACGCTGACGCGGAGTTTGACATAAACAAAACGGCGGTTGATCTCTCAAGCGCAAAGGGCAATATCGCCGTATGCGAAAACGGCGCGGGAGTTGAGTTTTCGGAGGACAAGGCAAAGGAGATCCTTTCAGAGGAAGAAATAAAGATCCTCGTAAATCTCAACAGCGGAAATTCCTCGGCAATCGCTTGGGGCTGTGATCTTACATTCGACTATGTTAAAATAAACGCGGAGTACAGGACTTGATATTATGGAATATCCGATACCAAAGCATTTAAAGGAAGTTTTCCGAGTAAGTAATTTTGACGGTCATGATCTTGATGGAAAAATCGTATGTTCCTGTGGGTGCAATGCATTTGGGATAAAGTATTTCGGCTGGATTTTGGACGACGGTGGACTTGCCGTGGTAAACGAGGGCGAAGGCTACGCGCTTGTCGTAAAGGCTGTCTGTCGGGACTGCAAAAAGGAATGGCTTATATTCGACCTTTCAAAGCATGGCTTTGAGGGTCTTGTGAACGAGGGTGGAGTTCCCGTTCCCGAAAAAATGCTAAAGTGCTACTCATGTTGTGATAACAGTTCATATGAGTTTGACATTGGTATAGAAACCGAAGACCCCGAGCAGTTCATAGAAGAGGTTGTAAACGAGGAATTCAGCGACGGAAAATTTACTCCCGAGGATTATGTTGACGCGTTTGACTGGTTGGTCATTCACTTAAAATGCACACACTGCGGCAGGAAATTCAGGGATTGGATAAATCTTGAATTATCATAAAGAGGTTTTAAAATGGAAATTGATTACGATATTCGCGCAAACGTGATGGTAGAGGCTCTGCCCTATCTTCAGAAATACAACAACAAGGTAGTTGTGGTTAAATACGGCGGAAACGCCATGACAAACGAAAGACTTAAGCAGGCGGTCATGCAGGATATTGTCCTGCTTTCACTGGTTGGGATAAAGGTCGTTTTGGTTCACGGCGGCGGACCGGAGATAAACGATATGCTGAACAAGATCGGCAAGGAAAGCAAGTTCGTAAACGGACTGAGATATACAGACGAGGAGACTATCGACATAGTTCAGATGGTTCTCGCGGGAAAGGTAAACAAGGACCTTGTTTCGATGCTTGAAAGTCACGAGGGTAAGGCGATCGGTCTTTGCGGTCTTGACGGAAATATGATCGAGGCAAAAACTCTTGATCCGAATTTAGGATATGTCGGCGAGATAACAGAGGTCCATCCCGAGATCATACAGAACGCGCTCGACAATGGGTATATTCCCGTAATTTCGACGATAGGACGCGGTAAGGACGGAACGGTCTACAACATAAACGCCGATACTGCAGCAGCAAGGATCGCGGCGGAGATGAAGGCTCCGAGCCTTATTCTTCTTACCGATATCAAGGGACTTTTGGAAGATAAAGACGACGAAAACACAATTATCAGAACCGTCGGAGTAAGCGAGGTCCCATATCTTAAAAAACAGGGAATAATTTCGGGAGGAATGATCCCGAAGATAGAGTGCTGTGTTGAGGCTGTGCGCCGAGGCGTCAAACAGGCGAATATAATTGACGGAAGAATACCGCATTCTATCCTGATCGAGCTTCTTACCGATATAGGTGCGGGAACGATGATAATTGCGTGAGGTAAAAATGAAAACAATCGAACAATTCAACAAATATGTTATGCATTCTTACGGCAGATACGACCTTGTTTTGGATAAAGGCGGGGACGTTACTTCTGTTGATGAAGAGGGCAAAAAATATATTGACTTCGGCTCGGGAATAGGTGTAAATTCCTTGGGCTACTGTAATGACGAGTGGGTCGAAGCTGTTTGCTCCCAGGCAAAAAAGCTTCAGCACACTTCAAATTATTATTACACAAAAATTCAGGCTGACTTTGCAAAGGAGCTTTGCGAAACCGCGAGATATACAAATATGTTCTTCGGAAATTCGGGAGCGGAGGCTAATGAGTGTGCGATAAAAATCGCGCGTAAGTACAGCTTTGATAAGTACGGAAAAGGCCGTCACAACATAATAACGCTTAAAAACTCATTCCACGGAAGAACTATTGCGACGCTTTCCGCTACGGGACAGGACGTTTTCCACAACTACTTCTTCCCTTTCGTCGAGGGCTTTGTAAATGTTGAAGCTAATAATATCGAGGATCTGCGTGAAAAGCTTGATGATACGGTCTGCGCGGTAATGTTCGAGTATATCCAGGGCGAGGGCGGCGTAAATCGGCTTGAACAGGATTTTGTTGACGAGATCTTCAAGCTTTGCGCCGAAAAAGACGTTGTTACGGTTGCGGACGAGGTACAGACGGGCGCCGGAAGAACCGGGAAATTCCTCTGCGGAGATCACTATGGACACAAGGCAGACCTAACAACACTTGCAAAGGGGCTTGCGGGAGGAATTCCTATAGGAGTATGCCTTTCGGGAGAAAAATGTGCGAATGTACTTGTTCCGGGAACTCACGGTTCGACCTTCGGCGGAAATCCTATCGCGTGTGCGGGCGGACTTGCGGTTTTGAACACGATGAATAAAGACGGATTTCTTGATGATGTAGCTAAAAAGGGAGAATATTTCCGCGAGAAATTAATGGCGCTTCCCGAGGTGGGTTCTATTTCGGGGCTTGGACTGATGATAGGCTTCGAGCTTAAAACAAAGGACGCGCATGATGTTGCAAAAGAGGCTCTTGAAAAGGGTCTGCTTGTTCTTACGGCAAAAGAAAAGCTACGACTTTTGCCTCCGCTTACAATTTCCTATAATGAAATTGATGAGGGAATAAAAATTCTCACAGAACTTTTGTCATAAGAAAGGAATACAGATGAAAAGATTAACACAGGTTATATCGGTCATAAGTCTTTTGATCGCGGTTTTGGCTTTGATATTAAACTTCCAGGTTCTGTTCGGAAAAAGCTATTTTATAAGATTTGCTGTTTTTTCCATGGTTCGCAGCGGCGATATGATGGGATTTCTCGGAAATCTTCTCGGTCTTCTGATTACTTCTTTTGCCTTTGCGGCGATGGGCTTTTATGGAGGTATGCTGTCTATTTTTAACAAGGAGAAAGCGAGAAAGCCCGCGCTTATTGCCGGGATATGCGTAACGGTATTAGCGCTTATTTCCCTGTTTTTCAGCTTTAATAACAATTTTACCATCGGCGATATCCTTATCATTCTCTTCCCTGCCTCGTTTACGTTTTGCGTAATACAGACAACTGAACTGAAATAAAATTTGAAAGGAAAAATCAAATGAGACATTTATTGAAACTTCTTGATCTAAGTACTGAGGAAATTATTGATATCCTTAACCTTGCAGACCAACTGAAATACGAGCAAAAGCATGGCATCCCGCATAACATTCTTAAGGGAATGACGCTTGGAATGATATTCCAGAAAGCGTCTACGAGAACACGTGTTTCCTTTGAAACGGGAATGTACCAGCTCGGCGGAAACGCGCTGTTTCTTTCGTCAAAGGATCTTCAGATCGGACGCGGAGAGCCTGTACAGGATACGGCACGTGTACTCTCTCGGTATCTTAA
>JAFLUE010000106.1 GCA_022508945.1 Oscillospiraceae bacterium | reverse complement strand
CGAATTTCAAAAAGCTTAAAATTTTTTCAAAAGAAAAAATTTTAAGCGGTTCTCATTTGACGGCAGCTCCGCTGCCGTCAAATGATGAATTTTGAAATTCTTTTTAAATAATTCCGTAAAAACAACGCTTTTGGGTTTTCCACAAGATGACCCCGCTTATAACAGCGGGGTATTGTGCGTTATTCGGAAAGATAAGACTTTACGATCACCTGGAGCAGCTCATCGCGGTCAATATGACGAATAAGCCCGCGGGCATTGTTAAAGGTGGTGATGTATGTAGGGTCTTCCGAGAGGATGTAGCCTACAAGCTGATTTATCGGATTGTAGCCTTTTTGCTTTAAAGCGTCATAAACAGCCATGAGTACTTCCTTCATTTCTTTTTCTCTTTCTTCATCATGCACTGAAAATGTCATAGTTTTATCGGTCATTTTTATCAAGTCCTTTCTTTATTTGTTTTACTAAGCATATTATACACTTTTTAAAATAAAAAAACAACTACATTTATTATATTTAACCAAACATATTACCAAAATCTATAATTAGCACAAATTTTTTTATATGCCATTAGTGATTTTTAACAAAAATTGTTTAAGAAAATATACATATTTATAAAATTTGCTAAAACACTTGTATATCTTGAATATTTGTGGTATAATAAGTTAGAAGCGGTATTTTTGCGTATTTTTCGGGCAAACCGTCTATACAATTTTTTTGAGGGGAGAAATGTACAATGGCAGCAGGTAATGGCTTCAGTACAAGCCCTATGGGCTTCAACAAAAACGAGGTTAATGAATACATAGCCAGCATCAGCAAGCGGCTGAGCGAGATTGAAGCAGAAAAGAAAGAAATTGAAAAAAAATACGAGTCCGTTAAAAAAGTGATTGACGGAGCGGACGATAAAGCGAACAAGATCGAGACCGCGGCAAAGGAAAAAATATCGCAGCTTGAAGAACAGATAAAGTCCGAGCGCAAAAACTCGGAGGGTCTTATCGATCAGGTAGACGAGCTTAAAAGAAAGCTTAAAAACGCGCTTTCTTCGGCGGGAGCGGCAGTAAAAGCTTCGGTAGGTTCGGCAAATACGGCGGCGGCTGAAAAAAAGTCGGCGGAGATAATCGCGGCTGCGGAAAAAACCGCGAAAGAGACCGTTGCAAGGGCCAACAGAACAGCCGAGGAGATCGTTGAAAAAGCGAAAAAGACGGCTGACGGAATAATGTCGAGTACGAGCGGAGCAAATGCGAGCGTGGATATGAGCGGATTTATGGCTCAGCTTCGCAGCTTTGTTGAGAGTGTAAATTCGGGCTGTAAGGCGCTTTCGGAGAAGGCTGAGGAAATTTCGAGCGGAAAGGGCGCTGTCACGGCGGAAGTGCCGGATCTCTCTTCGTTCAGCGCGCCTAAAGCGGATCTCCCCGAAACGGAAACATTTGAAAGCGATCTTGATTTTGGCGGCAGCACCACCTCTGACAGCGAGTCTTCGGGTTGCATTGATGAAATAAACGCTCTTCTCGCGGGTATGACGGACGAAAGCGCCGGCGGCGAAGATGATTTGAACGGCGGCATGGGCAGCGATGAAATGGATGTGGGCTTCGGCTTCGGCTTTATGGACGATGCTGCGGAAGAGACGAAGGCTGACGACTCCGATATGTCGGGCGACGCTTTGGGCTTTGATGACTTTGACGGCGGATTTATGGCAAACGACGCGGATGTGCCGGAGAATGAAGAATCCGACAGTACGTTCGATCTTGGCTTCGGCTCCGATATGCTTTCGGGGTTAACTGACGATATGGCTTCGGGTGACGGCGACGAATTGGTCGGCGATCTGACTGCTGATCTCGCTGACGCTGTTGAAGCTGACGATGTGAAGCAGGGTGAAGATGATCTTGATTTCGGCACGGGTAGCGAGATGGACGAGATGCAGAAGCTTCTCGCTCAGGCAGAGCTTACGTTTGGCGGCGGTTCTTCGGAATTTGAGGAGAGAACGTCGGATGTTTCCGAGGAGGCGGCTGATGATTGGTCAAGTCTGCAAAACGAGCTTGACGCTCTCGGAACTCAGAACGATGTGATCGATGATATGGACTCCGGAAGCGGACTGGACAGTTCTCCCGCAAACGACATATGGAGTCTCGGAGATACGGATATGAGCGAGTCGGATGACGACATGAGCAGCGATCTGTTCGGAAGCTTCTGAGGCGGTAACAAATAATTTTGACAGATAAATGAAATTAATAAAAATCGGGAATTTTCTGACAGCGGTCTTTAAGGAATAATTCCCGATTTTAAATTCAACAATTATTTACATTGGATAGGGTACATAATTATGATCGAAATGAATACCGCAGAGCTTAAAGAGAAGGCGAAAACTCTCCGCGTCGGCGACAGAGTGCTTTTGTCGGGTACGGTATATACCTCTCGTGACGCCGCGCACAAAAGAATAAATATGCTCCTTGACGAAGGGAAAGAGCTTCCGTATGAGCTTTCAGGCGCGGCAATTTATTACGCGGGACCAACGGCGGCGCGCGAGGGAATGGTCATAGGCTCCTGCGGTCCGACGACCTCGGGAAGAATGGACGTTTATTCTCCGAGATTTCTTGACCTGGGACTTTCGGCGATGATAGGAAAGGGCGAACGCAGCGAAGCGGTTTGCGACGCCATCAGGCGGAATGGCTCGGTGTATTTCTGCGCGGTCGGCGGAGCGGGCGCGCTGGCGTGTAAGTGCATTAGGGAGTGCGAGGTCATTGCGTTTGAGGACTTGGGCTGTGAGAGCGTAAAGAGGCTGAGGTTTGAGAGCTTCCCGCTGATCGTCGCTGTAGACAGCGTCGGAGGCGATATCTTTAAATCTGGCAGAGAACAATATAAAGCATAAGCAACAAGCATAGTTAAATTGCCTAAATTTTTTTCACATTTTCCGCTAATTTGTCGATTTTTAAAAAATTGTTATAATAAATTGTTGACAAAGTGAGCGAGTTATGATAAAATGTATTGAACGATAGGAGAGTATTCGGTGGCTGATTTTTCAAAGCTCAGCGATAAGGAGCTGATTCTGGCAAACCGCTCCGACAGCGGCTGTGCCGCCGAGCTGATATCACGGTATATGAAGCTTGTGTTTTCGCTTGCGAAAAAGTATTCGGGCTGTGCGGACTATGAGGAGCTTGTGTCCGACGGAATGGCGGGGCTTTTGAGTGCTGTGAAGAACTATGATGAGGAAAAGGGAGAGTTTTCCTCCTTTGCGGCGGTCTGTGTTGATAACAGGCTGAAAAATACGGTGAGGCGCTCCATAAGCAGGGCAAAGCGTTTGGCGGATGAGGACGAGCTTAGCTTTGTCGTCGATCAAAAGCCTACTCCCGAAGAACAGATCATCGCAAAGGAAAATAACGAGGATCTGCTTCGGATCATCGAAAATGAGCTTTCCGAGCTTGAACTTAAGTGCATAAAGGGCGTGGCGATGGGGCTTTCCTACGCGGAGCTTTCAAAAAGGCTGGGCGTAGAAAAAAAGTCCGTGGACAACGCGCTTTCCCGCGCGAGAAGCAAGCTCAGAGAAATATACAAGGTCTAATATGTCCCGAATAGCTTAAAAAAAGCGCTGTGCAAAAGGCTTTCTTTTGCGCTGAGATGTCGGTAAAATCCGGCGAGGGAAATATAATTTTTTTAAGGGGTATATCTATGTACACTGACAAGACACTGAAATGCAAGGACTGCGGCGCAGATTTCGTGTTCACCGCGGGCGAACAGGAATTTTACGCAGAAAAGGGCTTTGAGAATGAGCCGCAGAGATGCAAGGCTTGCCGCGACGCGAGAAAGAACGCAGGCAGAGGCGCAAGGACCTTCTATGAGGCTACCTGTGCGGAATGCGGCGGGGTTGCGCGCGTTCCGTTTGAGCCTAAGGGCGACAGACCCGTTTTATGCAGCGAGTGCTTCGCAAAGCAGAAGGGCGAGTGATCGCCGAATAATGCGCGTAGGAAGCATTCAAACGGTTGTACATATTTGTTTATAGATCACCATTGGCGTCTTTCCTAAGAGCATTAAACCAAAACAGCCGCGATTTCGCGGCTGTTAAATGTTTTTACGGAAATAAAATACAGTATAAGTCCGAAAAAAACTCTAACAATAAAAATAAAGGAGTTTATTCAATGAAAAAGTTTATCATAGCCTTGATCTGTATCTCCGCAGCCATTTCACTCTGCGGCTGCAGCGAAAACAACAATCCCGCGGGCAATTCGGATCTCGTTCAGGACAGCGGGTCTTCAAACGATAGCGGAAGCGAAACCGCGAACGCTCGGGAGCTTGCGGAAAGGGCGCTTAATGCGGACGAATGGCCGGGAATGGACTTTGTAACGGATCAGGAGCTTGTAAACGCGTTATTCAGTGAAAAAATGGTTCTCGAGGATTTCGAGGACTACGCTTTGGTGACAAATATAATCAGCGCAACTCTCAACAAGGTACTTGTAATAAAGCCAAAGTCGGACAAAGCCGACGCAGTTGAGGCGGCAATGAACGAATATTATGAGTATATTTTAAACGAGGGCGCCTTCTATCCCGGTCAGGAAGCAAGCGTGGCCGGAAGCGTAAAAGGCAAGACCCCGAGCGGATATTTCTATCTCATAATTCATGAGAACGGAGCGAAGATCGCCGATAAAATGCTCGCAGGATAATAGGGCTTTTGATATTTGAAGCGGCAAAGCCGCGGGAACATTCCGCTTGTGGCTTGTGCGCCGCTGATGATAATTAATAAAATGCTGAAAATAGAGAATATTTTGAAAAAAATTAAAAAAGTGCTTGACAAATGATAAATTATATGGTAAAATGAGTATACCTCGAATGGGGTATATTTTTTTGTGCATTTTTGCGCGGGACTTATTCCCCGGAAAACGTGCCTGAAAGGCAGGTACGGCGCCTTTCGCGAAGCGGACGGATGAGAGTATGACAATATTGCGATGCTGTCAAGCTTTGATTCGGCTTTCATGCGGAGCGGCTGTGCGTGAGGGAGGCAGAAAAGCCCAAGAGGCTTAGAAAAAATTAGGAGGTGCCGAAAGTGAGAGTAAAAATTACATTGGCGTGTACAGAGTGCAAACAGCGCAATTACAACACCATGAAGAACAAGAAAAACGACCCTGACAGGCTTGAAATGACAAAGTACTGCAGATTCTGCAAGAAACACACACCTCACAAAGAAACCAAGTAATAACAGGGAGGATTTTTTATGGCTGAAGATTTAGAGCTTGATAAAAACTCTCCGGAGGATGAGGTTGAGGAAAAAATCGAGAAGAAAGCAAAATCCGACGACAAGAAAAATTCCAAAAAGGCGGATAAGAAAAAGAAGAACAAAAAGGGTATCGTAAAGTTCTTTAAGGACGCAAAGGCGGAATTTAAGAAGGTTGTCTGGCCGGGACCAAAGGAAACGACGCGGAATACGATCGTTGTTGTTGTCGTATGTCTGTTGGCGGGGGCAGTGGTTTTCGGAGTGGATTCGCTTTTCGGTCTTTTGAACAATTTGCTGTTCCGGTGATTGACGGGGGTTAATATGGCTGATTCAGAAGCAAAATGGTATATTCTTCACACCTATTCGGGCTATGAGAAAAAGGTTGCAGATGATATAAAAACGCTTGTTGACAACCGCAATTTACGTCATCTTATTGAAGACGTGACTATCCCTATGACCAAAAAAACGGTTGAAAAGGAAGTCAAGGAAAACGGAAGTATAGTTAAAAAGACTGTCGAGGTGGAGGAAAAGGTCTATCCCGGCTACGTTTTCGTTAAAATGGTCGAGACAAACGAGTCGTGGTATATCTGCAGAAACACAAGAGGCGTTACGGGATTTGTCGGTCCCGAGTCAAAGCCCACCCCTCTCAGCGAGAGCGAGGCAATGGCGCTTGAGCAGGGCAGATTTGACAAGTCGGAGAATGCCGCGCCTGTATTTAAGGTTGGCGATGAGGTCATCATTACGGGCGGTATATTTGTTGACTTTACGGGAACCGTCGCCGAGGTTGACGAGGAGAGCAAGACGCTTGTGGTAAATCTCGTAAACATGATGGGCGGAATTATTCCCGCGACTATTGAATTTTCCGCGGTCAAGAAGGCATAAGCGGTAATTCAAGGACGTTTTTCAGAAAAATTTATGGAGGACAATTGTCATGGCACAGAAGGTTACAGGTTTTATTAAACTTCAAATTCCCGCCGGCAAGGCTACGCCGGCTCCGCCTGTAGGTCCGGCACTCGGACAGCACGGCGTTAATATTATGGCGTTTACCAAGGAATTCAACGAGCGTACAAAGGCTCAGGCAGGTCTTATCATTCCAGTTGTTATCACGGTTTACGCTGACAGAAGCTTTACGTTTATTACAAAGACTCCGCCCGCAAGCGTTCTTATAAAGAAGGCTTGCAAGATCGAGAGCGGCTCGGGCGTACCGAACAAGACTAAGGTCGCAAAGATAACAAAGGCTCAGCTCAAGGAGATCGCGGAAACAAAAATGCCCGATCTTAACGCGGCTAACATTGACACCGCTATCTCTATGATCGCGGGAACTTGCCGTTCTATGGGCGTAGAGGTTGTTGACTGAAAAAAATAAGTGGGAGGATAAGAGGCTATTCAATATCTCGAGGTGTGCGGATTTCGCAGCAGATCTTGCGTAGTTCGAGGCGATTTTTCGCGGATGTACTTTTTGTACTTCAAGGAAATACGAAAAAGATGCAGGAAAGAATTGTGCAAAGAGGTACCGAATAGACTCTGATATTCCGCTAATGCGCGCGTATGACGCGCAAATACCACAAGGAGGATTATAGATGAAACACGGAAAAAAGTATGTTGAGAGCGCAAAGCTCATAGATTCCGCAAAGGTTTACGAGTCGGTAGAGGCTCTCGATCTGGTTTGCCAGACCGCAAAGGCTAAGTTTGACGAGACCGTTGAGATACACGTTCGTCTGGGTGTTGACTCGCGTCATGCGGATCAGCAGGTTCGCGGCGCGGTTGTACTCCCCAACGGAACCGGTAAGACTATCAGAACACTTGTATTCTGCAAGCCCGAGAAGGAAGCAGAAGCACAGGCTGCGGGCGCGGACTATATTGCTGACAATGATACTATCGCTAAGATCCAGGGCGGCTGGATGGATTTTGAGGTCGTTATTGCGACTCCCGATATGATGGGCGTTGTAGGACGTCTCGGTAAGGTCCTCGGTCCGAGAGGTCTTATGCCTAACCCCAAGGCGGGTACTGTTACTCCCGATG
>JAFLUE010000105.1 GCA_022508945.1 Oscillospiraceae bacterium | reverse complement strand
CGCCGCCCTTTGTCGCCATTTCAAGCACATCAAACGCGGGACACGCCGCCGCGTCATCTTCCTTGACCTTCTGTAAGCCCGCCACAAGGAACATTTCCTTAAACATATCAAGGCAGTTGTTTGAAGCCGCACCGTCAGTTCCGATAGCAAAATTCTTCATTCCGCTGCGCTTCATTTCGCAGATAGGCGCGATACCGCTTGCCAGTTTAAGATTTGACGCGGGATTTGTGACCATCCACAAATTCTTTTCACGAAAGATCTCCATATCCTTTTCGTCAAAATAAACGCAATGGAATCCCCCGCCGCCGTATTCAAACATTCCAAGCTTGTCGAAAAGCTGCGTCGGCGACATTTTATAACGCTCAAAACATCCGTTGACCTCGGCTCTTGTCTCGCTGTTGTGAGTATAAAGCGGAGCCTTGTGTTTCTGCGAAAGCTTTGCCATACCCTCAAGCGTTTCAAGCTTTGTGGTGTATTCGGCATGAAACCCGAGCTGATATGAAACAAGCGGGTCATAGCCGTTATAAGTATTATATTCTTCCTCAATGCCCTCGACAGTGCCGCCAAAATCGTTTATCGAGCCGCAGATAACAGTCCTGAAGCCCATATCGGTGTTTGCCTTGGCGAAGCTCGGGAGCTTGAAATACATATCGAAGCTTGCGGTAATTCCGCTTGTCAGATACTCCATATTGCCGAGCTGTGTAAATACGTAAATCGCTTCCTCGGTGAGCTTTGCTTCATGCGGGAAAACCTGATTATAGAGCCAGTCGTTAAGCGGCAGATCATCGGCAAATGAGCGCAGGAACGTCATGGCAGTGTGCGTATGAGCATTCTTGAAGCCTGGGATGATCAGATTTCCGCAAAGATCTATCTCGCGGTCAAACTCTCCGTGTTTTTCTACGCCTATATGCGATATTCTCCCACCGTCGGTGTGAAGCTCGCCGTTAATGATCTTGTCGTTTTCCATTGTCAGAATTTTCGCGTTAAAAAATCTCAGCTTCATTTTATTCCTTTCCGTCAATTCATTTTAGAATTGCTGTATATGTAAAACAGCTCCTGACTCGGTCGATAAGCCTTTTCCATCTGCGGGAATGACTTATCGAAATCCTCCGCCGCTTTTTCATCAATTTCATAAGCGGAGCTTTCTTTGTAGACCCATCTTTTCCCGTCAAGAGCGCCCTCTTTAAGCTCTTTTACAAGGAGCGGCACGGGATAAATTCCGCCGTCAAGCGAAACATTATACTTTTTGCAGTTCCTGAAGCCGCTGCTTATATAGTTTTCCGGATTTCCGAAGATAACTATCGCTTCATATCCAAGCTCCCTTGCTTTCACGAATGAATGTTCAAGCAGCATTTTTCCATATCCCTTGCGCTGATATTCGGGAAGAACGCTCAGCGGTCCGAATGTAAGTACGGTCTTCACCATTCCGTTTTCGTCTATAAGCTTAGACCTTACATACATAATGTTCCCGATTATTTTGCTGTCGGCTTCGATAACAAAATCAAGCTCGGGCAGGAAATCCGCCTGTGTTCGCAGGATATGCGCTAAATAATGCTCGTTACAGCCCGGAAAGTTGACGTTCCAGAACGCCCTTTTCGTCAGCTCCTCGACCGTTCTGTAATCACTCGGAAGCTCGTTTCTTATTAACGTCATCTTACCCTCCGAAAAGCTCCGCGAGCGATTTCGTATACGGATATCGACAGATACCTTTTTCGGTGACGATAGCGGTAATAAGCTCCGCGGGCGTCACATCAAACGCGGGATTAAAACATTTTATCTCCGACTCCGCAACAGGTCTTTCAAAAAACTTCGTCTTAATCTCATCCGCTCCGCGCTCTTCTATCACGATCTTATCGCCGCTTTCACAGCCAAAGTCGATCGTAGCACTTGGGCAGAAAACATAGAACGGGATATTGTGAAATTTCGCGTTTATGGCGACAGAACGCGTACCGATCTTGTTTGCCGTATCTCCATTTGCGGCGACCCTATCACAGCCTACAAAACAAGCCTGTATCCTTCCCTGCGACATAAGAAGCGAAGCCGCGTTATCACAAATCAGAGTTACGTCAACTCCCGCGTGGTTAAGCTCAAAGCTTGTAAGCCGCGCCCCCTGCAAAAGCGGTCGTGTTTCGTCGCTGAATACATGGAAATTATAACCCAGCTCCCTGCCCAAAAGCAGCGTCCCGAGTCCCGTTCCGTATTCCGAAGCAGCAAGCGCGCCGGCGTTGCAGTGCGTTAATATCCCGTCGCCGTTATTTACGAGTGTAAGCCCGTATTCCGATATCTTACGGCACATTTCCCTGTCCTCGTCATAAATCTTCATACACTCCTCATAAAGCAAAGGCAGTGCCGATTCTTTATCAGCACCCTTTGCCGCTGAAAGCATACGTTCTACGGCGTGAGCTAAGTTCACCGCCGTCGGTCTTGACGATATAAGATATTCTCCGAGCCGCTTTAATTCATTATAAAAATTGCCGTCGCCCAGCTTTTTTGCGCAGACATACATTCCAAATCCCGCAGCAATTCCAATTGCAGGCGCTCCTCGGACGCGCAGTTCCTTTATCGCTTCAAATACGCTCTCCGCGCTTTCAAGCCTCAAATACTTTATCTCGTTTGGAAGCAGCGTTTGGTCAATAATCTCAACCGCGTTTTTGTCCTCGGAAAGCCGAACGGTAAATATTTTTTCCATAATCACCTTATTGTAAGAACATTTTTAACATCTAATATTTGCAGCAGCCGCCTGCGCTCAAACACAATTATCTTATACTCCGCTCCGCCTTTCATTGTAAGCTCAATTGCGGGAAACACAAACGAATGAACACAACGCGCCGTTCTGATATCATCATACGGTATTTTGATATGCTTCAAATGTTCGGGCATAGTCAACTTCTGAGCCTTGAAAACCAAGCCCTCGTCATATGCGTAAAGTCCTCCGCCCTGTGCGCCTTCCCAAACTAAGCTTGCCAAAAAGGCTTCATTCATGGGTCGTCCTCCTTAATTAAAGTACACAAGCTCGCTGTCGGCTTTTTCCGTCGGATCAACGGATCTCGCGATGATCACGGGACCAACGCCCCTGTAAACCTCCTGTTTTTCGCCTACTATCTTACCTGTGACCTCGACCCAATCTCCGTCCTTTAAAGCTCTTTCCTCGGGAAATCTGACCAGAATACCGACAACCTGGATATCGTCAGCGCAGCAGGTCATCGCTCTGCGTGAAATCACAAAATAACCTTTCGGAACGGTTTTAGCCCTGAAAACCATTCCCCGAACCTTTACGTTCCTGTCCTTATATCGCTTGGCGTTGCTCATTATATCCACATACCAAAGCCCGAAATCATCGTGAACGATGTCAATAGGATCAGCGTTTACGTCAAACGGCATCTCGTCATCGCCCTGAAAACCCTGCTCGACCTCTCCGTCCATATACTCAAACATCATATCGACGCGCGGATTCAGCGATTTAAGGATCCTGCGGATACGCTTTTTATCGACCTTTCCCTGCTCACAGCGGTTGAAAATAACGATATCCGTAACCGCAATATTATCCGACAAAAGCTGGCGCATATTGTTCAAATATACATCGAACTTCGTATGATCGACAAACATAAAGATCTGATAGAATATCCAGTTTTTCGGAGCCTTTTCAGCCATATCCCTCAGGCTCCACATTCCGTTATACTCGAGCATAACTCGCGAGGGTCTGTGCTTTTGTATAAGCGCGGTAAGGTTTTCCGGGTTGAAATCCTCTTCATTTTCAACAAACTCAACTATTGATTTAGATGCCTTGAGGATCTTTTCATCATAATCAACCTCGCCCTGCTCACAGGCAATAACAAGCGTTCTCTCGCCTTTGCTGAATTCCTTGTCGTTTAGCGTTTCGAGAATAAACGAGGTTTTTCCGCTTTCAAGAAAGCCTGTCATTAAATAAACCGGTATTTCCATTCCTTACTCCAATCAAACTCCGAAAAGTTCTTTTATCTTTTCTTCCTTAAGCTCAGAGCCGATCACGCACATTTTTCCCGTAACGTCAGCAGAGCCGTCTCTTATCTCGTATTCCTCGGGAACAAAATCAAACTCGATCCATCCGTCCTTTCCCTGAACGATTCCCTTCGCTCTGAGAACAACGCCGAATTCCTCGCCCGAAAGCTTTGAAAGTGCGTTTTCAAGTTCTTCCTTTGTAAACTTTTTAGCGGTTTCAACACCCATTGAAGTGAACACCTCGTCTGCGTCATGGTGGTGATGATGTCCGTGGTGGTGATGCTCATGGTCATGGTCATGATGGTGTTCGTGTTCATCATCATGGTGATGCTCATGATCGTGGCAGTGACATTCCTCACCGTCCTCGTGGTGATGGTCATGGTGGTGTTCGTGTTCATCGTCGTGATGATGTTCATGATCGTGGCAGTGGCACTCCTCGCCGTCCTTGTGGTGATGATGGTCATGGTGATGTTCGTGTTCATCATCGTGGTGTGAAATAACCTCTTTAAGCAAATCGTCGGCAAACTTGTTTTCATTTTCCATTGCCTGCAGAATTTGCTTGCCGCTTATTTCATCCCAATTTGTTGTAACGATTGTTGCGTTCTGATTAAGCTCCTTGATAAGCGAAATTGCCTCGCTGAGCTTATCCTCGGAGAGCTTCTGAGTACGGCTGAGAACAATTGTTTTCGCTGTTTCAACCTGATTTTTATAGAACTCGCCAAAGTTCTTCATATACATTTTAATTTTTGTCGCGTCGCAAACTGTTGTATAGCTGTTAAGAACAATTTTTTCGCTATTGATGTTCATAACTGCTTTTATAACATCGGAAAGCTTTCCGACGCCCGACGGTTCGATCAGTATCCTGTCGGGACTGAACTCGTCGAGAACTTTTTGCAGAGCCTCTCCGAAATCTCCGACCAATGAACAGCAAATACAGCCCTGATTCATTTCGGTTACTTCGATACCGGCGCTCTTCATAAAGCCCCCGTCGATCCCTATTTCACCAAATTCATTTTCAATAAGCACGATCTTCTCGCCGCTGTACCCTTCTTTAAGCAGCTTTTTGATAAGCGTTGTTTTACCCGCACCCAAAAAACCCGAAAAAACATCTATCTTTGTCATTTTTACACCATTACCTTTCTTTATCTTTTCGCAAATCAATTATTTGCATCCACATTATATTGTACCACTTTTTTAAATTATAGTCAATATATTTTGTGCAAAAAATCCCAACAAGAAATTTCCGAAAGGGTTTTGACATTGGTTTATGAACTAAGAAAAATGTACCAAAGTAAAATCCGCTTTCATATAAAAGCGGATTTTAATATTTGGTAAACAAGTTACTTAAATATGCTCATTTATATAGTTCAAAAGCATTCCGATCTGAGGCTTTGAGAACTGTGCGTCCGCACCAACACTCTCGCCCTTGATTCTCATCTGGTCGTTAATAAGCGAAGAGAAAAGATAAACAGGTATCTTTCTGAGAACCTCATCATCCTTGATCTTCTTGGTGAGGTGATGTCCGTCCATCTGAGGCATCTCGATATCGCTTATCAAACAAGACACTTCATCAAGAATATTATCACGAAGATTCTTATGAGCGCTTATATAATCCCACGCGTCCTTACCGTTGTCGAAAGAAACAACATTATTATAGCCGGCCTCACGAAGCGTCTTCTGAATAAGTGTATTCAAAAACGGCGAGTCCTCAGCAATTACAATATGCTTACTATCCTTATTTTCATCGGTAATCTTCGCGCCCGTAGTATCAATAACAGCAGAGCGGTTAATATCAGACACGATCTTCTCAAAATCAAGAATAAGAATAATTCTGTCTGTAAGCTTAGCGATTCCCGTAGCAATACTCGTAACACCGTCACTTGACATCTTCGGGGGCTTTTCAATATCCTCCCAGGAGATGCGCTGGATGCCCTTTACCGAAGAAACATGGAAGCCAACATCCATTTGATTGAAATTACAGATGATAAGCAGATCATGACCCGAGTCCGAGCTGTCCTTATGAAGAACTTTATGTAAATCAATAACAGAAATTACCTTATCACGAGGAGTAAAAACGCCTTCAAACTCATCAGGAGAATCCGGAACGGGGATCATCGGCTGATAGTTCATGATCTCATTTACTTTAGCAATATTAATGCCAAAGCTCTGTGTACCGACTGTAAACTCGAGAACCTCAAGCTCGTTTGTGCCACTTTCAAGGAGAATATTATTTTCCATTTTAAAAGCTCCTTATTATTTTAATTTATTAGCGCACGAGTAGTCCACTAATAACCAATTCTATTATACAACATTTTAAATAAAAAATCAAGATATTTATTTAAAAAATTATATATTTTTCAAATTAATGCAAAAAGTTATTGACAAGGCTTTAAAACTGTGTTATAATTATAAAAAATATAAGGAGGCGTGTATTATGGAAATGGAAATTGCTGCAATGTCTATGGCGATGGCAAATTCAAATCTTCAGCAGTCCTTGTCTGTAAGTATGCTTAAAAAGACCATGGAAGCTATGGAAGACAGTATGCAAAGCTTTACAGAGATGATTGACAGTATGCCCTCTCCCGATGGCAGAGGACAGTTGCTTAATGTTCGTGTCTAATTAATAAGTACTGTAATTCATAAAATATGTAAAAACATCCCTTTTTGGGATGTTTTTATTTTGCATAAACAAATACCAAAAATGAACCCGTCCTGCGAAATGCAAGACGGGTTCTTAAATTTTATACTAACAAGAATTACGATTTCTTGTCCTTGCGCTTGATCGAAGCCGCCGCAACAGTAGCTCCAAGAGCAACCGCCGCACCGATTCCAAGACCAGCGGACGCATCCTCAACTCCTGTATATGGATTGCTCGAAAGCGGAACATCTTCGTCTTCAATAATCACAAAGTCATTGATAACAGTATCATTTGACTCGGCGGTCGTTGTATCCTCAACAGAATCACTTGAATCATCAATCTCAAAATTATCAAAAACAGTGTTGTTATCAGACTTATTTTCTTCTGTTTCGCTGTTTTCGGGAGTCTCCACAACATCACTATCGGAATCAACTACAGTATCGGGTTCATCCTCAGGAACATCAGTTTCGTCCGGTTCTTCGGTTTCTTCCTCTGAAGCATCTTCCTCGTTCTCGTCAAACTCATCGGAATCACTGAAATCATCATCAACAACGTTATCATCAGGCTCCTCATCAGCATCGGGAACGACCTCATCAACAACCTCATCCTCCGGAACGTCATCATGTGTGTCATCATCAGGAGTTTCGGAGTCATCAGGCTCGTCGGGTGTCTGAGGATCATCAGGTGTATCGGGAGTCTCAGGCTCGT
>JAFLUE010000104.1 GCA_022508945.1 Oscillospiraceae bacterium | reverse complement strand
ACTGCGGAAAGTACAAAAGGATCCGCTTTAAGGGAAAGATCTGCGAAAAGTGCGGAGTTGAGGTTACACGAAGCAAGGTTCGCCGCGAGAGAATGGGTCATATAAAGCTTGCGGCTCCCGTTTCGCATATCTGGTATTATAAAGGCACACCCTCGCGCATAGGACAGGTGCTTGATCTTACGCCCAAAAAGCTCGAGGAAGTGCTGTATTTTACGAAGTATATCGTAATCGACCCGGGCGAAAAGACGGGTCTTGCGAAAAAACAGCTTCTTACCGAAAGCGAGTACAGCCAGTACGCCTCCAAGTTTTCGGGAATTGACACCTTCCGCGCGGGAATGGGCGCGGAGGCTATAAAGGAGCTTTTGCAGGAGATCGACCTTGACCAGCTCGCGGAAGAGCTTAAAACCGAGCTTGAGGGAACCTCCGCCGGTCAGAAGCAGGTCAAGCTCTTAAGACGGCTTGACGTTATAGAGGCGTTCCGCGCGAGCGGAAACCGTCCCGAGTGGATGATCCTGGACGTTATTCCCGTTATCCCGCCCGATATTCGTCCTATGGTTCAGCTTGACGGCGGACGCTATGCTACATCCGATCTTAACGAGCTTTACAGAAAGGTCGTTCTCAGAAACAACCGTTTGAAGGATCTGCTTGAAAAGAAAGCGCCAGACCTCATCGTAAGAAACGAAAAGCGTATGCTTCAGGAGGCTGTTGACGCGCTTATCGACAACGGCAGACATGGTAGGGCATATACAGGCTCAAACAACCGTCCGCTCAAGTCGCTTTCGGATATGCTTAAAGGTAAGCAGGGACGTTTCCGTCAGAACCTGCTCGGAAAGCGCGTGGACTATTCGGGACGTTCGGTTATCGTAGTCGGTCCCGAGCTCAGAATGGATCAGTGCGGACTGCCGAAGGAAATGGCTCTTGAGCTGTTCAAGCCGTTTGTACTAAACGATCTTGTTAAAAACGGCGTTTCAAACAACATAAAGCAGGCGAAAAAGCTCGTTGAGCGCTCGGACGATAAGGTCTGGGATTCGCTTGAAAATGTTATTCAGAACCACCCCGTACTTTTGAACCGCGCGCCTACGCTCCACAGACTCGGTATCCAGGCATTCCAGCCTATTCTTGTCGAGGGACGCGCGATAAAGCTCCACCCGCTTTGCTGTACGGCATTCAACGCCGACTTTGACGGCGACCAGATGGCGGTTCATCTCCCGCTGTCCGACGAGGCGCAGGACGAGGCGAGAAGCCTTATGCTTGCGGCGAGAAACCTGCTTAAACCCTCGGACGGAAAGCCTGTGACCGTTCCTACGCAGGATATGGTCTTGGGTTCGTATTACCTGACAATCGACAAGGCAGGCGAAAAGGGCGAGGGAAAGGTCTTCCGCGACGCTTCCGAGGCTATTATGGCGTATCAGGACGGCGTTATCACAATTCACGCGGCAATTAAGGTTCGCGTGCAGAAGGACGTCGGCGACAACGTTGTGTCAAGGATCGTCCCCACGACCGCGGGAAGGATCATCTTCAACGAGCATATCCCTCAGGATCTGGGCTATGTTGACAGAACAGACCCCGATCATATGCTTGATTATGAAATAGGCTTTAAGGTAACCAAAAAGGAGCTTGGACAGATAATTGACCGCTGCCTGAAAATTCACGGAACAGCCACAACCGCACAGGTTCTTGATAAGATAAAGGCAATGGGCTATAAATATTCCACACGCTCGGGAATTACCGTTGCGGTATGCGACGCGGAAATTCCTCCCCAGAAAGCGGATATACTCGCGGAAGCGGACGCGGCTGTCGCAAAGATCAACAAGCAGTTCGGCAGAGGCTTCATTTCCGACGGCGAGCGCAAGGAGAGCTTCATAAATATTTGGAACGACGCGACCAAAAAGGTTTCCGCGGCTCTTACCGCAAACCTCGGAAGATATAACAACATCTTTATGATGGCTGACTCTGGCGCGCGTGGTTCTACGGCACAGATCGGTCAGCTCGCGGGAATGCGCGGACTTATCGCAAACACCTCGGGCGCGACCATCGAAATGCCTATCAAAGCCAACTACCGTGAGGGACTTAACGTTCTCGAATACTTCATTTCTTCGAGAGGCGCGCGAAAGGGACTTGCGGATACTGCGCTCCGTACCGCGGACTCGGGATATCTTACCCGCCGTCTCGTAGACGTATCACAGGAGGTAATTATCCGCGGCGATGACTGCGGAACGCAGAACGGAATCGAGGTATATGAGATACGCGAGGGAGACGAGCTTGTTGAAAAGCTTGCGGAGCGTCTTGCGGGACGATTCCTCGCGAAGGATTTCACAGCCCCCGACGGTTCGTTTACAATCTCGAGAGATAAGCTGCTGACCGATAAGGACGCGGCAAGGATAGTTGCGACGGGCGTTGATAAGGTCGAGGTTCGTTCGGTTCTTACCTGTGAAATGAAGAACGGCGTGTGCGCGAGATGCTACGGCGCTTCGCTCGCAAACGGACAGCTCATAAACAGGGGCGAGGCAGTCGGAGTTATCGCGGCTCAGTCTATCGGTGAGCCGGGTACACAGCTTACGATGAGAACCTTCCACACGGGCGGTATCGCCTCCGCGGAGGATATCACACAGGGTCTTCCGCGCGTTGAGGAGCTTTTCGAGAGCCGTCACCCCAAGAACGCGGCGATTATTACAAGGATCTCGGGAACGGTTCGCTTTGAGGAGATCAAAAAGACACGTCATGCGGTAATAACCTCCGAGGACGGCACAGAGGAAGCATATCCCGTAACATTCGGCTATCGTCCCAAGGTTTCCGACGGCGATCATGTTGAAGCGGGCGACGCACTTACAGAAGGCTCTGTAAATCCGCCCGATATCCTGGCAGTAAAGGGCGAAAAGGAAGTCCAGAACTATATCATAAGCGAGGTTCAGAAGGTTTACCGTTTGCAGGGCGTTGATATCAACGACAAGCATATTGAGGTCATCGTTCGTCAGATGATGAGAAAGGTCCGCATTGTTGACCCGGGAAGCACTTATCTGTTAAGCGGCTCGGTTATCGGAAAGAACGAGTTTGCAATGCTTTGCGACGAGCTGAGAAAGCGCAATGAAAACGGTGAGGATCTGAGAATACCGACAAGCGAGCCGGTACTGCTCGGTATAACAAAGGCTTCTCTCGCGACAGACAGCTTTATGGCCGCCGCGGCGTTCCAGGAAACGACACGAGTTCTTACCGAAGCGGCTATCCGCGGAAAAATAGACCCGCTCAACGGTCTTAAAGAAAACATCATGATCGGAAAGCTTATCCCCGCAGGAACGGGTCTTCTTGCAGCGGAAAAAGCCGCGCGCGAAGCAGAAGACGGTAAGCTTGAAGAGGCGGCTGAATAATTATAAACAAAACCACGTTATTATTGCGTTGTTTTGGCGGAATTTATTTAAAAAGAAATTTCAAAACCGCGCAGAGCGCCAACGGCGCTCTGCGCTATCCAATCACCGCAGCAGAGCAAAGCTCTGCTGCGGTGATTGATTTTTGAAATTTCATTCGAGACCACGGTGCGGTTTTGCATTTTTAAGTAAACCGCTGAGCGTTTGCGAATCATAACGCGGTCAAGTCGTGAATTTTGAATTTCTATTTAAATCTGTGCAAAATAACCAAAAGACCGGTATAAAACAACTAATTGCATAATAAAGCTACAAAAATAAAGGAAAGACCTTGACAAAACAAGGTTTTTGGTATATAATTTATAAATGTGTTGGTATATGTTTTCATATTTGGAAGAATACTAATACAGAATGTTATAAAAGAAATGAGGTGAAATAATGCCTACGTTTAACCAGCTTGTACGAAAGGGACGTGAGGTTTCCGTAAAGAAATCAAAGGCTCCGGCTCTCCAGAAGGGTATGAATACCCTCAAAAAGACCCAGACCGACCAGCACAGCCCGCAGAAGCGCGGCGTATGTACTGCCGTAAGAACTCAGACCCCCAAAAAGCCGAATTCGGCTATGAGAAAGGTTGCCAGAGTTAAGATCTCAAACGGTTACGAAGTTACAGCGTACATTCCCGGCATAGGACACAAACTGCAGGAACACTCCGTTGTTCTTATCAGAGGCGGACGTGTAAAGGATCTCCCCGGTGTGCGTTACCACATCGTAAGAGGTACGCTCGATGCTCAGGGTGTCGACAAGAGAATGCAGGGACGCTCCAAGTACGGAGCAAAGCGTCCTAAGGCAGGAAAGAAAGCGTAATTTCGTCACCCCCAAAGCTGACATAAAAAAGGCATTATTTCTAAGATAAACGCCTTTTTTTGGACAGCGGAAGTGATTGGATTGCTTTCGAGTACCGTTGATTTCAAAATTTTATGAAGGAGGGAAGTAAAGTGCCAAGAAGAGGTAATGTTCCCAAGCGTGAGGTTCTTCCGGATCCGCTTTACGGTTCGGAGCTGGTGACAAGACTCATAAACAACATCATGCTTGACGGAAAGAAGGGCGTAGCCCAGAAGATCGTATACGGAGCGTTTGAGATCGTCGCGGAAAAGACAGGAAAAGACGCGCTTGAAGCTTTCGAGGAGGCAATGGAAAACATTATGCCCCAGCTCGAGGTAAAGGCAAGACGTGTCGGAGGAGCTACGTATCAGGTTCCTATGGAGGTTCGTCCCGAGAGAAGAAGAACTCTCGGTTTGCGCTGGATAACAAATTACAGCCGCCAGCGCAGCGAAAAGACCATGAAGGAAAGACTCGCTAACGAGATATGCGACGCTATAAACAGCCAGGGCGGCGCGTTTAAGAAGCGCGAGGATACTCATAAGATGGCAGAAGCAAATAAGGCTTTTGCACATTTCAAGTGGTAATACAGTAAGAGATATTACGGAGGGAAAATATGAAGAGAGACGTAACTCTTGAAATGACCCGTAATATTGGTATCATGGCTCATATCGACGCGGGTAAAACCACCACGACCGAGCGTATCCTGTTTTATACGGGCGTAAACTATAAAATGGGTGAGACTCACGAGGGTGCGTCCACAATGGACTGGATGGAGCAGGAGAAGGAGAGAGGTATCACTATCACCTCCGCTGCTACGACTGCGTTTTGGAAAGAGCATCGTATCAATATTATCGACACTCCCGGACACGTTGACTTCACGGTTGAGGTTCAGCGTTCGCTCCGAGTGCTTGACGGCTCTGTTACTGTATTCTGTGCAAAGGGCGGCGTAGAGCCGCAGTCTGAAACAGTATGGCGTCAGGCGGATAACTATCACGTTCCCAGAATGGCTTATGTAAATAAGATGGACATTATGGGCGCGAATTTCTATAACGTAGTGGATATGATGAAGGACAGACTGAAGTGCAACGCAGTGCCTATTCAGTTGCCCATCGGCGCGGAATCCGACTTTAAGGGAATTATCGACCTTATCGAAATGAACGCCGACGTTTACTACGATGACCTCGGAAAGGATATGCGCGTTGAGGATATTCCCGCGGATATGCAGGAGAAGGCTGCCGAATACAGAGCGGCGCTGCTTGAGGCGGTTGCCGAGCTTGACGACGACCTTATGGAGCGCTATCTCGAAAACGAGGGAGCTGATTTCACAACAGAGGAGATCAAAAAGGCGATCAGAAAAGGCACGATCGAAAACAAGTTTGTTCCCGTAACCTGCGGAACTTCTTACAGAAACAAGGGCGTACAGAAGCTCCTTGACGCGATCGTTGACTTTATGCCCTCGCCTCTCGACATTCCGTCGATAAAGGGCGTAAATCCCGATTCGGGCGAAGAGGAAGAGCGTCACGCGGGCGACGACCAGCCGTTCTCGGCTCTGGCGTTTAAGATCGCCACAGACCCGTTTGTAGGTAAGCTCTGCTTCTTCAGAGTATATTCGGGTTATGTTGACGCGGGTACGACCGTTCTTAACTCAACAAAGGACAAGAACGAGCGTATGGGACGCATTTTGCAGATGCACTCAAACCACAGACAGGATATCGACGCGTGTCCGTGCGGAGATATCGCGGCGGTCGTAGGTACCAAGTACACGACAACGGGCGATACGCTCTGCGATGAAAACCACCCGATAATCCTCGAGTCTATGGAATTCCCCGAGCCTGTTATTGACTTGGCTATCGAGCCTAAGACCAAAGCAGGTCAGGAGAAAATGGCTATCGCTCTTGCGAAGCTTGCGGAAGAAGACCCGACCTTCAAGACCTGGACAAACAGCGAAACAGGTCAGACAATTATCGCGGGTATGGGCGAGCTTCACCTCGAAATTATCGTGGACAGACTGCTCCGCGAGTTTAAGGTAGAGGCTAATGTCGGCGCACCTCAGGTTGCGTACAAGGAAACCATCACCGGCAACGCCGATGTTGATATGAAGTATAAGCGTCAGTCGGGCGGTTCGGGACAGTACGGTCACGTTAAGATCCGTGTTGAGCCGAACGAGAGCGGCAAGGGCTACGAGTTTGTAAACGCGGTAGTCGGCGGTTCTATCCCGAAGGAGTTTATTCCCGCGGTCGATACCGGTATCCAGGGCGCTCTCAACGCGGGCGTTCTCGCGGGATATCCCGTTGTTGACCTTAAGGTCGAGCTTTACGACGGTTCTTACCACGAGGTCGACTCTTCGGAAATGGCGTTTAAGATCGCCGGTTCTATGGCTATCAAGGAAGCTCTCAAGCAGGCGAAGTCGATAATCCTCGAGCCTATCATGAAGGTCGTAGTTGTTGTTCCGGATGATTACATCGGAAACGTTATCGGCGACCTCAACTCGCGCCGAGGCATGATCCAGGATCAGGAAACACGTTCGGGCAATGTACAGGTTACAGCGCTTGTTCCGCTGTCCGAGATGTTCGGCTATTCAAACGATCTGCGCTCCAAGACCCAGGGCCGCGGCAACTACGTAATGGAGCCGCACAGCTATACCGAGGTCCCGAAGTCTGTCGCTGAGGGCATTATGTCCAAGCGCAAGCAGGGAGACTAATAGTTGTTAGTCTACAGCAAAAAATTTCTCCGAGGAAGAAAAACTACTTGATTTTCGGAGGAAAATATAGTAAAATAGTATTATCAATCATGAGCAATGCTCATTCATTAAAAGGAGGAAATACCAATGGCTAAGGAAAAATATGATTCCAGTTTACCCCACGTAAACATCGGTACGATCGGTCACGTTGACCACGGAAAGACAACACTTACCGCTGCTATCACTAAGTACCTTGCTCTTAAAGGTCAGGCTCAGTTCGAGGCTTATGATATGATCGATAAGGCTCCCGAGGAGAGAGAGCGCGGAATTACTATCAACACCGCTCACGTTGAGTATAAGACCGACAAGCGTCACTATGCTCACGTTGACTGCCCCGGCCATGCTGACTATATCAAGAACATGATCAC
>JAFLUE010000103.1 GCA_022508945.1 Oscillospiraceae bacterium | reverse complement strand
CGTCGGCTCTGCTGACGCAAAGTGATGAATTTTGAAATTCTATTTAAATCAATCCGCTCAAACAACATAGTATCAAAACGCCGCTTTACTTACTTTTCTTAACGGTATTTATGTCAGAGGCGTTTTCAACTACCTCGGCTTCTATTTCCGTAACGGGCTTCGGCTCGCGTATATTTTTTGGCCTGAAATACATGACCGACATAGGCGGTATATCGAGCGAGATCCTGTACTGCTCTCCATGCATCGGCTCGCACTTCGCCGTCACGGTCTTGTTTGTTATTCCGCTTCCGCCGAACTTCGCGTCGTCGGAGTTGAAGAACTCCTCATAATCCGCGTAGAACGGAACGCCGATCTCGTAGACCTCGTGACGAACGGGCTGGAAGTTGCATACAACAATGACCTCGTCCTTGCTCCGCGCGATCCTTCTGAACGCGATAACGCTGTTCTGGTTGTCCTCCGCCGAGATCCAGTGGAAGCCCTCCCAGCTCGTGTCGCACTCCCAGAACGCGGGAGTTTCCTTGTACAGCTTGTTTATCGCCTTTACGTACTCAAAATACCTGCGGTGCGGTTCAAACTCGAGGACTTCCCAGTCAAGCTGCTCCTGGAAGTTCCACTCCTTGTACTGAGCAAACTCCTGACCCATGAACATAAGCTTCTTTCCGGGGTGAGCCATCATATATCCGAGGAACGTCCTCATCGAATGGAAGCGATATTCTCTCGGTCCGCCCATCTTATCAAGCATCGAGCATTTTCCGTAAACAACCTCGTCGTGGCTTATCGGAAGAATGAAGTTCTCCGAGAAAGCATAGTAGAACGAGAATGTAACGAGGTTCTGGTTATACGGTCTGCCGAGCGGATCCATGCTCATGTATCTGAGCATATCGTTCATCCAGCCCATATTCCACTTGAAGTTGAAGCCCAAGCCTCCGATGTCCGCGGGCTTTGTAACCATAGGCCACGCGGTCGATTCCTCCGCGACCATAAGTATATTCGGGTGTTCCTTAAACAGCGCCGCGTTCAGCTTCTGCAAAAACGCGATGGCCTGAAGGTTTTCCTTTCCGCCCTTTTCGTTCGGGCGCCATTCTCCGTCGCGCCTGTCATAGTCAAGATAAAGCATTGAAGCAACCGCGTCAACGCGCAGTCCGTCAACATGGAATTTTTCGATCCAATAGTTCGCGTTTGAAACAAGGAACGACTGAACCTCCGCCAGACCCCAGTTGAAAATGTGCGTACCCCAGGACTTGTGTTCGCGTCTCAGCGGGTCGGACTCCTCATAACAGCTCTCGCCGTCCCATTCATAAAGCCCCGCCGCGTCCTTCGGGAAGTGTCCCGGGACCCAGTCGAGAATAACTCCTATGCCCGCCTGGTGACATCTGTCCACAAACTCCATAAAGTCAAACGGCGTTCCAAAGCGCGACGTCGGAGCGAAGTATCCGATCTGCTGATAGCCCCACGAGCCGTCAAAAGGATATTCCGCTATAGGCATAAGCTCGATATGGGTATACCCCATTTCCTTTATATAGGGGATAAGCTCGTCCGCGAGCATGGAATAGCTCAGGTAGTTCACGCCGTTTTTCTTCCACGAGCCGACATTAACCTCGTAAATGTTGATGGGGCTGTCGTATACGTTTGTCTTTGACACCTTTTCAAGATACTTCTTGTCGCCCCACTTATAACCGTCAATATCGAAGAATTTTGTCGCGGTATTCGGACGAAGCTCCATATGATATCCGTAGGGGTCGGCTTTAAGCTTTATAAGTCCGTCCTGGCTTTCCACACTGTATTTGTAGTTGTCATAGGTTTTGATGCCCTCGACAAAAAGCTCCCAGACCTCGCTTTGCGCGTCAACGATCTTCCGCATGGGATTTTTGGCTCTGTCCCAGTGGTTGAAATCTCCGACAATGCTCACCGACTTTGCGTGCGGCGCCCAGCATCTGAACACAACGCCTTCTCTTCCGTCCACAACCTTTTTATGTGACCCGAAGAAATCGTATGCGTGAGCATTTTCTCCTCTATGGAACAAGTACAGCGGGATCTCATATTCATCCGCAACATTTCCTGCCATAAAAAAACCTCCCTGTTTCATGATTTTTGCGGTTTTTATAAAAATGTACAAAACGCACAAAAGCCGCACCTTTTACTCTCATTAAATATTCTATCACAACAAATAACAATTTTCAAGAGTTTTGTAAATATTCTACGATTTTTGATATTTTACTCCCGACGTTTTATGCAAATCTGACAATGATTTCCTGCGATCGTGCTGAAACGTTACATCGTTTTTCTCAGCTTGATGCATTAGATGATTTTTCTTTGCTCAAAAAAATGTTTTCATTTGAAAAGCTCCGACAAAATCACATCGTTTTTTCACCGTTAAATTTCATATTCACACAAACTCAAAATCAGCCCCAAATTGAACATATTCGGATAACTCCGAAAACATTCATTCGGGGCAGTGATTTAGCTTTTCAAAAACGGATAAGCTCTAATTTACCGTTCCTTCTCCCATACAAACCGCTATCACGCTTATATCATCGTTTTTGCCGTTGTCGGCGGAACGCGCGGCTTTCGCGATGCGCTCGGAAAGCTCCTCGGGCTTCGCGGGCGAGGACAGCTCCCGCGCAAGCCAGCGCTCGTCAAGGACCGCGCCGTCTGTGATCATAATGATCACATCTCCCGCCGAAACAGTAAACCTCTGTGCGGGTACGCTGATTTTTCCGCCCGTTCCCGTAGGAGAGGACGAAATAGCCGCTCGGACAAGCTTGTTTGAGGATTTTATGTAGGTAGCTGCCGCGCCCGCCTTATAAACCGCGCACTCGCCGCTGTTGAGGTCAATTCTGCAAATATCAAGGGTAGCATAACTTTCGTCAGAGCTTTTTATAAGCATGACCGTGTTTACCGTTTCAAGCGCCGCCGAAAGCGAGATACCGCTTTTAATGAGCTTTGCCGTTACAGAACAAGCCATCGCCGAATCGACCCTCGCGCGGGCGCCCGTTCCCATTCCGTCCGACAAAATAATGTATAAAATACCGTCCGCGTCGGTAAAGCTGTCATAACAGTCGCCGCATACGCTGTTCTGACCCTTCGGGAGCTGAAAAGCGCCAAGCCTCGCGGAAAGCTTTGACGAACCGTTTGTCGTAATGCGGTAAAGCCTTCCGCTTCCCGAAATTTCGGGAACGTCAACCTCCCGTCCCAGCGTTCTTTCAAGAAGCATACCGAGATATTCCTTATCGACCAGCGGTTCGGTTTCACCGTAAGCCTCGAAATGCAGTCGGTTTTTGCCGACCGTAACAAACGCGCGCGGCTTTTTTACCCCCGCGTCGCGAAGCATCGATTCCGCGCGTTTTTCGGCGGCATGGTCGGAAAATTGGGCAGGCTGTTCTCCAAGCTCCGAACGGCTCATATCCCTCAGTATCTGCTCTGTACTCATAAGTCTGTCCGTATATATTCTACGCATTTCGCTTATTTTCCGCTCGTCGCGCGCGGCGGATAAAAAGCGCGTATATTCCGCGGTGATCGCCTGTGTGACGGCGCTTTGGTTAAGGCATATTTCCGCACATTCGCCGTTCATGGAGTTATCCGTAAGAGGAAACCCCGTTCTGAGCTGCTCCGTAAGCCTTTCAAACTCGCCTCTGAAAAGCTCATAATGCTTTCCCCAGCACTGCATACTTTTCGGACAGGAACGGCACACCCTATCCGCGGCCTTTTCCGCGATCTTCTCGGAAGAAGCGCTGTATTTGTTCGCGAGGGCTTCCGCGGCGGCGGAAATACCGGACTCGACCCCCGCCAGCGCGTCCGCCGCAAAATTAAGCCTCTCGCACAAAAGCGCCGTCGCGGTGCTGTCGGAAAAACCTGTTTCCAAGCGCAGCCTCCCCGTCGGTAAAAATATGTACGCCATTCCCGATATTGCCGCTTCAATAATTATTCTCAAAGAACCTTCGTCCGCTCCGGATACGAGCGTTCCCGCTGCCGCGCAAAATACAAAGCCCGCCGCCCGAGCGATCCTTCCGTGTTTTATAAAAACCCCGCTCACGAGTGCCGCAAAAGCAAAGCCCGCCGCTCCGACTCCCATTTCATAATTTGCCGCGCAAAGTCCGAATATGGCGGGTATTCCGAAAACAGCTCCCCACACAAGCCCCTTTCTTGAGATAATGCACAAAAACGCTGTTCCGAAAACGATCCGCCCTACGTTTATCAGAGAATAATTCATCGCGCCGAGCGACAAAAAACCAAGCGCCGATATTACTCCGAAAAGCGCCTGGATACTCAGCTCCGTTGGATTAAGTCCTTTTTTTGACGAGTAATGCTCAAGCAATACAATGCTTGCGGCGAAAACGCCTGCACAAAGTCCCGCGATGATCATCGCAAAAACATCCGTGGTCTGCTCCGCCTCGGCTATCCGCGAGAAAAAGCACGCCCCCGCCGCTGCCGCAAAGCGCTCCGCGGCGCGCAGAGGAACTCTGTTTAAATCGGGAATTATTCTCGCCGCAAGCACGATCGCCATAGCCGCTATGCTCGTAAGAGCGGTCGGAAAACCATGCAGAAGCGCCCCTAAGATCCCTCCCGCAAGAACGTACCATACCCTTTTTCCCGAAACTCCCGCCAAAAGCGCCGAGGCCGCGGGAGCCGCGTAGAAATCCGAAGCCCCGATCTCAAGCGCGAACCCCGCGATCACCCACACTGCCTTTTGCGTTATGATCTCTCTCCACGGAACCGCTTTCCCCATAGCCACTATTTTTTTTGTCTTTTCCGTCATTTTTATATCCTCCCCTTTTAGAAGTTAGAGGTTAGAGATTAGAACAGAAGCCTTAATTCAGGCTTCTGACCTCTGATCTCCAACCGCTTTCTTCTAACCTCTAACTTCTAACCTCTATTATATTATAGCCCCTCTCACATAAAAATGCTGTCAATAACGGTCGGCGTTTTTTGGTGATTTGTAATTGTTTCGGGAAATTTGCGGGGTTTTTCTTTAATGTTTGACAAAACAGGGGGAATATGTTATAATTAGAGGATAGAGGTTAGGGGTAAGAGTTTAGACTCCGATTCTGATCTCTTGCCTCTGATTTCCGACATCTAACCATCATCTAAACGGAGTAAAAATGACGACAAAATTTTTAAACAACAAATTCTCTGCATTCCTGCAAAAGCATTCGACGAAAATATTGTGCATAACCTGCTTTCTGATATCAAACCTGTTTTTGATGTCGTTTCTGTTTCCGACCGACAGCCCTATAACAGGACACGACTATCAATATCACTATCTGCGCGTAGAAGCGGTGAAATATAACATTGAAACCAACAACATCTTCTCGGGGATAGACTATCTCTATTTCGGCGGGGGAGGCTATGCGGGCTTTGCTTATCCCGAAATATTTTTGTATATTCCCGCGCTTTTGAGGATCGCTGGCTTGGGTATCGGCGAGAGCATGGCGGTTTTCCTCGTCCTTTGCAGTTCCTTTTCATACTGGTTTATGTTTATCTTTATGAGGGGGATCTCAAAAAGTCCGATATGCGGAACGATAGGCGCGGTTTTATATGTATTATCCACCTACAGGCTCGATAACATAATCACGCGCTTTGCTCTGGGAGAAGTGCTGGCGTATGTGTTCTGGCCGCTTATCTTATACGGATTGTATGACTTTATTTTCGATGAATTCAAAAAGCCGCACATAATAGGCTTCGGCTTTGTCGGAATGCTTCTGAGCCATACTATTTCCACAGTGCTGGCGCTGGGACTGTGCGTTATTGTCTCGCTCATATTCGTAAAGCGGATACTGAGAGCGCCCAAAAAGCTCATTACGCTGGCTGTGACGGCGGGCTGCGCGGTTTTGGTCACGGCGTTTTACTGGATACCGCTTTTGGAGCTCCTGTTCTCATGCGAGATGTCGGTACAAATATCGGCTTATAACACCGTGGATAACGCAATTCCGTTTGTGAGACTGTTCAAAGATATTATGGACGGCGGAGGCGTCGCGGGAATGAAATTCCCCGTGTTTTTGCTATGTGTTCCGAGAGTGTTTCTGACGAGCGATTCTCCCGTTTCAAAGATGTATTTGCAGGACAAAAACACCAAAAAAAGCAAGAATATTTTAGTATTCGCCGATACGTTTCTGATCGCCGGGCTCGTTTTAGCGCTTATGTCAACAAACCTCGTCCCGTGGGATATACTTTCCGCAGTCCTTAATTTCATACAGTTTCCGTGGAGATTATTTGCTCCCGCGTCGATCCTGCTCATAATAGCGGGAACGATATATTTTTATTATATCGCCGAGTTTACGAAAGTGCCGATGACCGCTATGCTGCTGATAACGGCGGTATCTGTTTTGATCGCTTTTGTACATACTGAGGTCGGGGGAGTAAACCACACGGAACCGTATGATACAAATTATTACAGCGATACCGATAAAACATATGAGATCGGACAGGGCGAGTGGCTTCCGCGCGCGGCTCAGGGCGACGGGGTAAACGCTGTTTGTGAAATGGGAGACAATGTCCTATTAAGCAGCGGCGAGGCGCTTCCTTGTGAACGCGAAAACGGAATGCTTGTATTTGACCTTAACGAAAACGACAAGGTTGATTTTGCCATATTGCCGTACATCTGGTATAAGGGGTATGAGGCAAAGGACGAAAACGGGAACAAGCGGGATATCTCAATGTCCGAAAACGGTCTTGTTCAGGTGGAGCTGAGCGGCGCATCGGGCAGGATCACGGTCGAGCATAAGCCGACCCCGCTAAAGACAGCTTCTTATTTTATTTCCGCGTTTGTGGTCATTGCTTTGACCGCGCTTACGCTGATACGGCGGATTAAAGGGAACGGAAAACGCAAATCAGAGCAACAGCCGTTAAGCCGCTAAACTAACAGCAACAACCAATCACAAAAAACTGCAAGGAGAGCAATTATGAGAGTTGACAAAACCAATTACTACCTGGACATTGCACAGACGGTCGCGGAAAGAGGGACTTGTCTTCGCAGGAATTTCGGCGCGATAATCGTAAAAAACGACGGGATAATCGCGACAGGCTACAACGGCGCGCCGCGCGGCAGAAAAAACTGCTGTGACGTAGGGGAATGCACGCGCGAAAAGCTCGGTGTTCCGCGCGGTCAGCGCTATGAGCTTTGCCGCTCGGTCCACGCGGAGGCGAACTGTATAATCTCCGCTCCGCGCGCGGAAATGCTCGGCTCAACGCTGTATCTTGCCTGCCTTGACGCGAAAAGCGGCGAGCTTGCGGGAAACACGGAGCCTTGCTCCATGTGCAAAAGACTTATCATAAACGCGGGCATAGAGCGCGTTTTCGTGCGTGACAATACCGAGCAATTCACCGAGTTTGCCGTAAACGACTGGATAGAAAACGATACGAGTTTAGCGGGCAGTGAAGGTTATTAAATTCGGAATACGGAATTATAAAACCGCGTTGCAGCCCGGCGCGAAATTTCAAAAATCAATAAACGCTGAACACGTTAAATGACGTTGTTTGGGCGGATTGTTTAAATAACGTTGTTGCGAGAGGATTGATTTAAATAGAATTTCAAAATTCATCACTTTGC
>JAFLUE010000102.1 GCA_022508945.1 Oscillospiraceae bacterium | reverse complement strand
GCTGCTGCATTTTGAAATTTCGCAATACTCTATTATGTAGTTCTGAACTTTTTCTACAAGCTGAAAGCAGCGCCAAACATTCGGCGTTGCTTTATTTTTGAAATTTCGCGCTCGAATATTACGCGTTTGTGGTTTTTCTGATCACTGATCTCTAACGACTAAACATGCATCCGCAGTAGTCCTGGCGGTACAGCCCGTATTCCCTCGAAAGCTCGACAGACCTCTGATAGCCGCCCTTTTTCTTGAAATCGCTCGGCAGGAATTTTACGGCGTAAATTTCCGAAAGCTCTTCTCCCGTTTCGTTTATTTTTTGTGCGTTTTTCAGCGGACTTATTGATAACGTAGTGCAAAAATAATCGAAATTATACTCTTTGGCATATTTTGCCGCCCTCTCAAGCCTCAGTCTATAGCACACAAAACAGCGCTCTCCGCCCTCTTTTATGTGCTCCAGACCCCTTACGGCTTCAAAAAACTCGTTCGGGTCATACTCATCAACAACAAGCGACACGGGATTTTCCGCATTCATCTGCGAGATCAGCCTTTGCTGTTCCTCGGCGCGCTTTATAAACTCCTCTTTCGGGGATATGTTTGGGTTATAATACAAAACCGTTATTGAAAAGTATCTTGACAAATATTCGAGACAATAGCTCGAGCATGGCGCACAGCAGCTATGCAAAAGCAGCTTCGGAGTATCCTCGAGCGTATTTATCAGCTCGTCAAGTTTATACTGATAGTTTATTTTCGGCATAATATTACTATTCTTCTCCCGCCTTGAAGTTGTATACAGGCTTAATTCGGTTTTCAATTTCTACTGTATCGTCAAGATTGCTTACAATATCGTCGATCGACTTATACGCCATGGGACACTCATCGAGCGTTGCTCGGTTTACGGAGGTCGTGTAAATACCCTTCATTTCCATTGCGTAATCTTCTACCGTGAAAGTCTCCTTTGCCTGTGAACGTGAGAACAGCCGTCCCGCGCCGTGCGGAGCCGAGTAGTTATAGTCGGGGTTTCCCTTTCCGATACAAATAAGACTGCCGTCGCGCATATTTATCGGAATAAGCAGCTTTTCGCCCTTTTGCGCGCTTACAGAGCCTTTTCTCAGTATCATATTTTCCGTGTCAATATAATTATGTATCGTAGTGAACTGCTCCGCGGCATGAAGACCGAGCGCGCCCATTATCTCATCGACCATGGCTTTGCGGTTAAGTACGGCAAAGCGCTGTACTATCTTCATGTCGTGGATATAATGCTCGAACGATTCCCCCTCGCAGTACGCGAGATCCTTCGATATTTTCGGTATCCTTCCCATGTACTCGGCGAGCGCCTTTCGTATCTCCTGCTGACGGTTCTGTGCTTTAAGCTCCGCGATTATTTTATCAATAACATTTTTGTCGGGCTTTGAAAGCCGCGCGTAAGCCTCGTTCTGATAGTACTTCGCTGTCTCAAGCCCGAGATGGCGCGAACCCGAATGAATTATCAGATAAAGGTTTCCGCCGTCGTCCTTGTCGACCTCGATAAAGTGGTTTCCGCCGCCCAAAGTACCTATGCTGTTCAGCGCTTTCGTAATGTTTACGGAGCTTCGGCAGTACAGCTCTTCAAGGTTTATATCCTTTGCGTATTTATGAGGGGAAGTCCTGATATTAAAGCCCGACGGGATATTCTCATGTATCGCCTTGTCCAATGCCGCAAAATCAAGCTCCCTTTCCTCAAGCCTTACGGTTTCCATTCCGCAGCCTATATCAACGCCCACCAGATTCGGCACGACCTTATCCTTCAGTGTCATTGTCGTTCCGATAACACACCCCGCGCCCGCGTGGACGTCGGGCATTATCGCGATATTCGATTCGGCGGCAAAAGGCTGATTCAACAGTTCGATTATCTGAGACACCGCCGTTTCGTCAACAACGCTTGCGTAAACATTTGCCGCTGCGTATTTTCCTTTTAAGATCATCATAAACTCACCATGTTAATTCGTAATTCGTAATGCGTAATGCGTAATTATTTTTTCGGTTACCGATTGCGGACTGAGCATAAAAGGCGGATAACAAATTTGGCGGTGATCCATAATACGTAAGGCATATTACTTGTTCGTTATGACTTGAACCAATAATCACGCATTACGAGTTGAATTTGTTTCTTTGTTCGACCGCGAGCCTGTCACAGCGCTCGTTTTCCGCGTGACCCGCGTGACCCTTTATCCAGAAGAACTCCGTGTCGTGAATTTCGAGCAGCTTCAAAAGCCTTTCCCATAGGTCGGGATTAAGCGCGGGCTTTCCGTCGCTCTTTTTCCAGCCGCGCTTTTGCCAGCCCTTTGCCCAGCCCTTTGTTATCCCGTCCACAACATATTTGCTGTCGGTAGTTATCTTTACCTTACAGGGATATTTCAGAGCCTCGAGCGCGGTTATTACGCCCATAAGCTCCATTCGGTTGTTTGTGGTATGAGCCTCGCCGCCGCTCAGCTCCTTTTCTCTTCCCTCACAGCGAAGAATAACGCCGAATCCTCCCGGACCGGGATTTCCGCTGCAGGCTCCGTCTGTAAACGCTTCTACTGTCTTCATTTTGTCTCCGTTTTGGCTTTTTTGGGATAAACGCGGTCTTTTTTACCGCACACGCCTTTTCGGGTATTCGTCTTTATACCCGCAACCGCCGCCGTTCGGGCGATATCCTTTTGAAAAACGATCGCTAAAATTGTCATCGGCACAGCTATAACTGCCGCCGCCGCATAGAATACCCCCGCGATTTCCTCCCTTTGGGCGAAATGAGGCATAAGCGAGCCAATTGGCATTATATCGGCGCTGTGGGCGAACAGTTCTCCCGTATAGCTCCACATATTGCCAAATGACAAAACCATGACCGCGAATATCGCGGGCTTTATATTCGGCATAACTATCCCGAAGCATATCCTGAAATGAGAGGCTCCGTCTATTATTGCGGAATAAACGATCTCGGTCGGGAATGCCGCGTTCATATACTGCTTTACGAGCCAGACCGAAAACGGCGAAGCAACAAAAGGCAGTATCATCGCGAAATAGCTGTCTGAGATCCCGAGCTTTAGCATAAGGAAAAACTGCGGAACATAAAGCACGAGCGGAGATAAAATGATCGTATGTTCTATGATACGGTCAAACATCCTTACTCCGGGAGCGTCTATCTTTGTGAGAACATAAGCCATAGCACACACAACGGGTATCTGTACTGCCGTTGTTATGACCGATATGACAAGTGACGAGAAAATATTTCTCGAAAACGGTATGCCCGTTTCGCCGGTTATCCTGACCAGATCGGAAAAATGACGCAAAACAGGCTCGCTCGGAAACAAGCTTATCGGAAACATATCCTCCGCGGGAGAAAACGAGCGTATAAAAACGAAATAGATCGGCGATATCAAGCCGAGAATTATTATCGAAAGCAAAACCGTTATAACGGCTGTGATAATACCGTATATCAGCTTTTTGGTTTTATTTTTCTTAGCATTAATCTTATCTATATCCTTATCTTTGTTCTTGCTTTTGTCCTTGTCCTTGACGTTTTCCTTGTTATTTACCTTATCTTTATCCAAGTCTTTATCCAAGTCGTTTCCTCCTTCCGCAAAAATTCAGACACTTTTTGAGAGCGAATTTATAATTATGCGAACAACCGCGTATACTGCCCACATTATCCCGAGCAAAATAAGATTCGCGGCATAGACCCTGCCCGCGTCAAACTCGGAGCCGCGGCTGAGTATATATGTCATTATCCCGTACGCGCCATAGTCATTTGCGGACGTTCCCGTCAGTATCCTCAATATCTCGCTGTTTGTAAGCGAATATGAGAGCTGTACCGCCGCCGCGAAGGCGATATGGGGATAAAACGACGGTATCTGCGCGTTAAACAGCGTCCATAGCGGATTTCTGACGCCCTCGAGCCTTGCGGCGTCCGTTTTTTCCGGGTCGATACACCGAAAACCCGCGCGCAGAGCCAGAAACCCTATGCCGAAGTTTGTCCATATCTGCGAGAAAATAACGCACCAAAGCGCGCTGTTCTCATTCGAGAGCCAGTCCTCCGGAACAGCCGTAAGACCCATGCTAAGCAGCAGCGTATTCAGCGGAGCGCGAAGCCCGCCCGAAAGCCAGACCGCCGCTGTGACCGTTCCGACAAACGATATTATAAACAACGCCGCGGTAAAAATATCCGCCGCCCTTTTATTCAGATGCTCCAGTCCCCATGCCGCCGCAAAGCTCAGCACAAAGCCTCCCAATCCAACGGCAAGGAAGATTATAGCCGTGTTTGTCAAAGCAAATGAAAACTCATCTCCGACCGTAAACAGCAAACGGAAGTTTTCAAGCCCCGAAAATTTCGGAAACCCGACCATATCATAGCTGAAAAACGGCATAACGACCGTCAGAACAGTCGGAACCACCGTAAACGCCAAAAACAACAGCAAAAACGGAGCGGCAAGGATATAAGCGTCCCTGTTTTTTGCTATAAGCTTTCTTGTGACCTTATTTTTTTTATCGGACACTTTTATTCCCTCCCTTTCCCGTTATTTTCTTGAGTATTTGAGTGCCGCGTCCCACGGAGAGCTTTTGCCGCTTGCCACTTCCAAAAACGCGAGATATGCCTCGCGCCTGAACACAGCGAGCATAGGGGCTTTTGGTGTTTCGTTTATCCTCGACGCCTGGGCGCTGAGTCTTCTGTATTCGGCGGCGGACTGTCTGAGGTTTGAGAGTGCAGTCAGGTTTGACGGAGCGTATATCTCGGACGAGGAAGCCTCCTTCATTACTCCGAACAGCGTTTGGGTATCGGACTGTGAAAACCACTTTATAAACTCCCATGCGTCCGATATGTTCCTGCTGTCGGCAAAGATGACTGCGCCGAGCGAATTTGTATATGTGCTGTAATCGAGTACGGCCTTTCCGCTTTTATCGGTTCGGTTTGTTCCGGGTATATGGGAAATGCTCCATAGCCCGCGCAGCTCGCTTATATCGGAAAGCTCCCCGTAAAAAGCCGAATAGTCCGCGATGACTATAGGCATTCTTCCTGTTTTAAACAGCCTCAGAGCGTCATATTCCCGAGGACAGCCGTATTTGGTATAAAGCTCGGTATAGCTCGAAAACGCGTCACTTACATAAGCTTCGCCGAGGTCGGGTACAAAACCGTTTTCCGTCTCCTGTCCGCTCTGGCTCAGCATCATCATAAACACGCTGTCCGCAGAACCGTCGCTTTCCGAACCAAGCCCCGCCGTAAGCCCGTGTTCATTCAGTACGGCAAGCGCTTTCTTCAGCTCGTCCCACGATTCGGGTACACCCAATCCAAGCTCATTTAAAACGTCATCTCTGCAGAACATCATCGGAAAGCTGTTTGTAAGCGGTATACCATATATTCCGCCGTCGTATTCATAGAGCTTTGATACTCCGACGGGACTGCGCTTTTCGACCGTTTCATAATCCCCGAGCGCCGCAAGATTTACTATAAGTCCCCTTGAGGCAAGCTCGTAAACCTCGTCTTCATCGACAAACAGCGCCATATCCGGAGCGTTTCCCGAAAGAGCCATTTCGATAAGGCTTCCCGTTTTTCCCGTGACCCTGATCGTATCGGGATAGTTGTTTGAAAGGCTGTTTATGATATTCGCACTGTCACTGTCGGATACTGCGCTGAGCGTTGTGGCTTCGCCGCTGTCCGAAGCTGCGGCGTCCTTGAAAAATGAACCCCAGAATCTTTCCCAGATGAAAATGAGCTGTTTGAAGAAATCGCGCGAGACCGTGCGGAATTCCTCATGGACAGTCTTCAGCTCCAGATAGTCCATTTCCACAGAACTGCGGCGGTTGTTTTCTATCCAGCCGCAGACCGAGTTCAAGCTCCTTTTAAGAGCCGAAATATCGTTCGGCTCGTTTTCCTCATATCTTTTGAGCAAATTCGCGAGTACGTCGATCTCCGAGGCGTTTATTTTTCCTCCGGCGGCGTCCTCTAGAGCGCTTTTTGCAGAGAGTATCTCCTCCGCGTAATATCCGAAGCGTCCGCTTATCTCGCCGCTATCCGCACGGTTTATGATATCGCTTACCACGCCGTCAAGATATCTGAGCGCGGTCCCTGTTTTTCCGTTTATCGCCTCAAGGGAGATTATATTCTTTCCTGTTTTGAGATTGAAATAGATCGTTTCGCCGTCTTCGTCCGTCGGAGAAAATGCCCGCCAGTCGGCAGAATACGGAAGCTCCGCGGCGTTTAACTCCTCGCACAGGATCGCTCCGTTTACGCGTATTCTTCTGTATGAGGGAAGCCCTGCGCCGGAATTTGTTCTGTACTTTATATTAAGCGCGTAATATCCGTCCGAAGGCACCGACACCTCGTAAAAAAGCGTTTGTCCCGCGGTATCCCAACTGTCCGCGCCTATAGTGTTATAGCGGACATAGGTAGGGTGTGAGGGGCTTACGGAAGAGTCCGACGGCTCGGACGTCGGGCGAAGCACAGCCGAATTTGTGTATTTCGGCATCTCCGCCTCAACTAAGATTGCCGTTTTGTCGATAAGCGCGGGCGTTTCCGAAAGCTGTTCGCTTGTCGGACGAATACTGTCATATGAAGCGATCCCGCTGTTTTCGCAGAATTTGAGCGAGCCGATAAAAAAGTCGGTCGAAACTCCGTTTAAAGTAAGCTTATGCTTTCCGCGCGAAAGGTAAAACCAAAGCGGATCGTCCGAGCTTTCGCTCGACCTCGCCATGGAGATCATATTGCAGTCATATTTCACAAGCTCGGGGAGAAGCTGGTTTTTGTGATTTGTATCCAGCCGTATCGAGGTCTTGTTTTTCCAATATCTGTAGAACTTTATCTCTCTCGCCTCATCAAACGGATATTCTCCGTCTATCTCAATTCCGAAGGACACTACGGAGTTGTTTCCGCTCTGAGAAAAATAACTCATTTCGAGACAGTATAAGCCCGCTTCACGAGCCTCGAAATCCCACGAGACCGAGCCTGTTCCCTGCCAGGAGAGCATACCGAGGCTGTCTGCCGCCTTTGATATCTTACAATCCGCGTTTCCCGACGCGGTAAAGCTGTCAATTGAGATCGAGATGCTGTCCGAAGTATGGTTCGCGTTTGAATTTGCCACGAGGTAGTTTTCGTAGGAGCTGTCCGACGCGAACGTATTTATTGAGGGTCTTAATTCAACATCTTCGCCGCTTTCGCGCGCGCGCACGGAAAAATCAACGCTTATCGCCGACAGGAAAACTGCCGCCGTAAGAACAAACGCCGCGATCTTTCTCATTTGCCGCTCCTCCTTTTCCGTAATATTTTCTATATATATGGTATGTTTGCCAGAGGGCATTATTATCATTATATCAAATTTTGCGGACAATGTCAACTAAGTACTGCCATTTTCACACAAAATTTCATTCCGAACAAAAACAAAGCGTTTTACAGCTGCATTTATCAAACGCGCAAAAACCTCAGGCACGGTCTTTTGGCGCATTCATTTTTTCGGACATGAAGAAACTGTCCGTGACAGGGAAATACTCCGACGACCCGCATTTGCCGAATTTCAGACATGCTTTTTGTGTATTTTTCACAAATTATTTACAGCTACTTGAAAATCGGACGAAAAAGTGATAAAATATGGATAATGTCGCTGTAGCTCAGTTGGATAGAGCGACCGCCTCCTAAGCGGTAGGTCGGAG
>JAFLUE010000101.1 GCA_022508945.1 Oscillospiraceae bacterium | reverse complement strand
CACGGAGCGAAGCGGAGTGTGAAGCAATGCTTGGATAGCGCAAAGCGCAGCTTTGTGCGGTTTTGAAATTTTTTAAAATAAGAAGGGAATTGGTCAAAAGATGAAGAAAATTATTGCCGCGGCGGTCATCGCGGCAGTTTTAGCGGTTTTGGCGGGGGTAGTTCCCGCGGCGGTGGAAAGTATGGCGCCGATCTGCGAGACCTTCCTGCCGAGTGTAAGAAGCTATTCGGAAACAATAAGCGGAAGCGGCACGGTGAGGTATGTCGGACAGAGCGAGGTCACTTGTTCGCTGCCGGTGGTGATAAAGAAAATGTGCGTTTCGGAGGGGGATCTTGTCGAAGCGGGAGAGGTCATAGCTGAAATTGACAGAGAAAGCTCGACCGCGCTTGTGATGAGTCTTTCGCAGGTAAACGCGCTTAATGCCGCGGTGACGGATCTGAAGGCGGCCGCGGCGCTGATACCGGAAAGCGTTTCGGCAAACGGCACGGGGCGGGTCGTTTCGGTAAGCCGCGCGGGTCAGGCGGTCTTAAGCGGAGAGAGCATCGCCGTTATCGCAAACAGCGACAGCATAGCGGTTTCGGCTGCGATAAGCGAGCTTGATATAGCGAAGGTAAAGCTCGGACAGCCGGCGTGGTTTGAGCTTTCGGCATATCCGGGCGAGAAAATTTTCGGGACGGTCTCGGAGATATCCGAGTCGGCAAGAAATCAATACAGCGGAGTTGTGCTTGAAACGGTCGTAGACATACTGATAACTCCCGAAATCACAGATGATGAACGGCTCAAATCGGGTTTTTCGGCTGAGGTCGAGATCGGGCTTTCGGAGCCGTATGAGATCATTGTCGCGCCGTATTCCGCGATCGAACAGGACGAGATAAGCGAATACGTTTACGTTTATGAAAACGGCGAGGCTGTACGAAGAAATATCATAACGGGAAAAGAGTTTTCGGACGGGACGGAGGTCTGCGAGGGATTATCCGAGGGGGATATCGTTTTTAAGGATCCGAGAGGGGTCGCCTTGCAGAAATATATTAGAATACAGTAAGCGGGAGAAGGGACGTTAGATGCTTTTAAAATCAATAAAGAGTCTGTTTTTTTCGAGAGTCCGCTCGCTTTTGACAATGGGCGGAATTGCGGTAGGCGTATTTTCGGTGGTTCTGATCTCGGCGATCGGCTCGATCGGAACACAACAGGTAAGCTCAACGATGATCTCGATGGGAGTAGACACTCTGCTTGTGCAGGCATCAGACAAGACCGTGTCCGTAAAGCTTACGGACAGCGATGTAAGTGCGGTGAGGAAGGTCGAGGGAGTAAGCGACGCCATGCCGCTTATGTCAAGCATAACCGAAGCGAAAATGCTTGAAAACAGGCTTGATTGCTGGGTATGGGGAGTGGATAAGTCCGCGGACAAGCTCATCTCGCTTGTCGCGAAGCACGGAAGGCTTATAACAAACGCGGACGATGCTGAACACACCAGAGTGTGCGTAATTGACGAGCAGTTCGCTCTTGACACTTACGGAAGAAGCAACGTCGTCGGAAAGACAATAAAGCTGTTTCTCGGTTCAAAATTCCACGAGTTTGAGATAGTAGGAGTGGCGAAGTCGGGCTTATCGGCGCTTCAGGGAATGATGTCGAGCGTTATGCCCGGCTTTATGTACATTCCCATTTCGACAATGCAGAGGCTTTGCGGAAGAACAACGTATGATAAAATTGCCGTGAAGATCGCGGATTTAAACGCCGACGGGCAGATCGTAGACAGGGTCGTTAATAAGCTGAACACCGAAAACAACCAATCCGACGGTTATATCTGCAACAACCTTTTGTCACAAAAATCAAGCCTCGAGGAAATTATGTCGATAGTGACAATGGCGCTGTCGCTTGTCGCGGGGATATCGCTTTTTGTTTCGGGAATTTCGATCATGACGACCATGATGATGAGCGTAAGCGAGCGGACGCGCGAAATAGGCATAAAAAAAGCTACTGGCGCGAAAAAGCGCGACATATGTGCGGAGTTCCTCCTGCAGAGTGTTTCTCTGTCGCTTATCGGCGGAGCGGCGGGGATCGCTATGGGCATCATTGCCGCGTTTGTCGGGTGTGCTTTGCTTGATGTTCCGTTTATGCTGAACACAATGTATCTCGTCATTTCCGCGGCTGCGGCCGTCGGCGTGGGAGCGGTTTTCGGAGTTTACCCCGCTCTCAAAGCGGCAAGCCTTAATCCCGCCGAGGCGCTGAGAGGATAAAAAATATAAAAGAGAATCGCGAAATTTCAATTTAACGTTGTTACGGGCAGAGTAATTTAAATAGAAATTTGACGCGTTGTTCGGGCGGATTGATTAAAAAAGAAATTTCAAAACCGCGCAGCAAGCTGCGCTATCTAAGCATTGCTTCACACTTCGCTTCGCTCCGTGTTCAGACAATGCTTGATTTTTGAAATTTCGCGCTCGACTATTACGTTGTTTTAAATCACATCATAATAATATAAATCCGCTTGAAACAACGCAGCATTAACTCAAAAACTCCTCTCGAACCACACGATCGGCAATCGCGAAATTTCAAAAATAATCGGCGCGTATGAGCAAAGCTCATACGCGCCGATTTGATAGCGCAGCTTGCTGCGCGGTTTTGAAATTTCTATTTAAATCCATCCGGTGGTTGCAAATTTTATTATAAAAACTTAACTATCTCGTCAAGAATGTCCTTGTTTCCCTTGTCGATAAGCCCGAAATCCATTTCCTTATAGCTCCAGATCGCTCTGCCGATTTTAAGCTCCTCAAACGCCTTGTTTATGTCCTTGAGCCAGCGCAGCCCGCTTTGTTTTTCGGCGAGGTCGATAAAGCCGTATTCTCCGCAGTACAGCGCGATGTCGTGCTTTTCGCAGTATTCCGCGACGGGCTTGAAGCTGTTTACAAAAAACGTATAGTCAAGCTCTTTATCGCCAAAATTTTCAAGCGCGGGAGTTTTATACAACGCTATCTTTTCGGCTTCATTGGCGTAGACGTCCGCTGACTCGGGATAGGATATCCTGAAATCGCTTTTCATTCCATTTACCCAATATGCCCCTTGGTGGGTGAAAATTATCGGCTCGTAGCAGTGGAAGTTGAACACGACATTCTTGTCCGTCGGAAGATCGAGGTCGAAAATTGCTTCTATCGCGCAGTTGTGATATCCGCCGAGCAGTATCTTTATATCGGGAGAGACCTTGCGTATTTCGGCGATCGCGTCCTTTGCGATTTTATTCCAGACCGCGTTGAATTTCGGGTCGGTCACTTCATTCAGCAGCTCAAACGCGAGCATATCCGAGTATTTTCCGAATCGCTCCGCAATTTCTCTCCAAAGCTTGCAGAAACGAAGCTGAAGCTTTTCGTTGTCAAAAAATCCGACATAATTCGGATCGTCGAAAACAAAGCCGCAGGTTTTGTGCAAATCCAAAACCATATTCAGCCCGTATTTTTTACACCACAATATTGCGTTTTCAACATACTTAAATCCGCTTTCGATATATTCGCCGTCCTCGGTCTGAATGACATTATAGTCTACGGGAACGCGGACGTGGTCTATTCCCCAGTGAGATACGCGCTCGAAATCGGCTTCGGTTATGAAGTTGTCGAGCCGATCCTTTGAATAGTCACACTGTGACAGCCAGCCGCCGAAGTTTACACCCTTATAAAATCCGTCAAATGTTTTCATGGCAAACGCACCTTTCCAAATTGATTTCAGTTTTCGCTTCCCTCAAGGAAATAGCTCGCTTCCATATCCGCCGTTGAAAGAGCGAACGCAAGTGGAAACATTTCGAGAGCCTTTCCGATGGAATTTTTATCTTCAATACCCGAAAAGCCCATATGCCAACGTATCGCCATTGCTTCCTCACGTGTAAGTCGAATAAAGCCGCTTATCATATAAACGCTTTTTTCACCATGTCCATAGGGAAGCTTGTCATCGATCGTGTAAAAGGGAACTTTCTCCCACTGACCTGTTTTTTCATTTTTTGAGTTACGATAGGAGATAGTATAGATATTGACCTTACATATATCATGCAAAAGCGCGACTATAGCGGCAGATTCCTCATTTGTGCTGAGTTTATAGACTTCCTTGACCCTCGGTCTTTCGAGATAGTCTGTAAGGCATCTGTATACATTGAGCGAATGACGCAGAAGCCCTCCCTCAAAGGCGTTGTGATAGCGGGTAGAGGCGGGGGCGGTAAAGAAATCGCTTTTGTTTTCGAGAAAATCAAGCAGCTTTTCCGCGCCCTCGCGTTTTATCTTCTCGTTAAAGATCGAGATAAATTCTTCCTTGTCTGTCATACTATTCTCCTTTAAACAAAAGGTATTCTCCGTTCTTTTGCGGCATGATGAGATCTATGCCGCTTTCGGATATTTCAAGCACAGAGGGCTTTATGCCAAATATTCCTTCAAGAGCCTCGCCGTCTTCTTTGATCGTGTCCGATCTCAGAACAGCCGGATCTTCAGCGTTGAAATTTTTCAATATATTACCCGTGATCTTAGCTATGACCACTGCAAACATAAAAGGCTCGTCACAGTCGCGAAGTATGCGTGAGAGCTTTTCGACAGGACTTTCGGTTCGTTCCGAAATGTCATCCGGATCGTCAAGAACAAGCAGAAGCGGATAATATCCCTCTTTTTCGCTTTCCTCAAACGCTTTTTTCAGCTCCCTGCAAACGTCGCGCTGATCCTTCGGGAAAATACACTCACATTCGAGCGCTTTTTCTGCTGCTTTAATAAGCGGAAGCCGAGAATTATAATTATATTCGAGATATTCGGGGTAAAAAATGTCATAAGCGCGGCTGATATATGCGGACAGGCTTCGGTAATATTCTTCATCAAACGGCACGAAAAGATATGCTTCGTCCTGAAATTCCTCGGAGTTATACTTTTCCGTTCCGAAATAATCCTCCGCGCAGCTATCCACGTCGGCGGGAAAGAAGCAGTCATCGAAGCTGTTGTGATAATCGTAATATCTTCGGGTAAACATATATCCCAAATAGCTGAACATCCTTGAATTCAATTCTCCGTGTGTACAGTCCATCAGGAATTTTCTGAGGTCGGTATTCCTCATTTCTTTTACGTCCTCAACAATACCCGGAAATCTTTCAAAAAAATATTTGTTGTGCAGATCGTGTTCAATACACCAGCGCAGAAAAACCGCAATATGATTACAGCCGTTTATGATGTCAAGTCCGAGGTCTTTGTCCGTTATTTTATCGTAATGTGAGTGCGCGGCGTCGATGAGTCCGCGCTTTGTGTAGCCGCTGCAGGAATTTTCGCGGTTTATATCTATTATATGTGAAACGCCGTTCATTTTTTCGAGAAGCTCATGGGTATCATTGTCGATCTTGAAATCCATTTCCTCGCGGTAAAGCGGGATCAGCTCAAGGAAATTGACCGTGTCGCCATTAGGCAGCCTACAACAGTCCGCGCCCGACTCAACATCCTCGGGATAGATCAGCAAAGCCCCGCAAAGACTTGTGTTTGCCGCGAACGCGTCTTTGTTGTCGATGGAGTGTCCCCAGCCAAGCCAGGTTTCGCAGTTTATCGGAAACCGAGCCATATTTTTCAGCAGAGAAATGGGCCAGAACCACTCGGGAGAGCTTTCGCCTATTTTCCAGCTTTTCGGCAGACAGACCATAAGCTCCGCCCGTCCCAGCTCCTCCGCGTCAAGCCCCTCGGGGATATCCATTATATGCGCGCCCATTCCTACGGTTATAAGAGTATAATAATCGCGGTTTTCCGTGGGGGGGACGATATAGATGTCACAGTGGATATCGGGGGATTTGATCTCATGGAATATTGTCGGAAAATCACCGAAATATTCCTCGATATGCTCTTCGATCGCGTCAAGCTCTTCCTCGTCGTATACTTCGCATACGCTGCTGTCGTAGTCGTCGTCTTCGTCAAACAGGCGGTTGTATTCATCGTCGATGCGGTCCATAAAATTTCCCGCTTCTTCAAGAACGTTTTCGGGCGGATTCAGGTTCATACATCTCGCGAAGGAAACCTGTGCGCGTTCAAGAATGTCGCGCTTCAGATCCTCGTCATCCTCACACTCCCTGCCGCACGACACAAGGTATAAAGCCATTCCCATACGGAAATGCCAGTGATAATCGCCGTCGAGCCTTTGGCGCTGGCTTTCGAGAATACCGATAGCGTTTTTGAAGCTTTTTTCCTCGATATATGCGTCTGCGAGAATTGTCAAAGCCTCGTCGTCAAGCTCGTTTATGGGCAGCAAACGCGCGGCGGAAACGATTTTTGCGTTTTCGCCGCTGTCTGACCATTCTTTAAGCTGTTTAAGCAGCTCCTGCTTATCTATCCGCATTTTTAACTCCTAATAAATAAAGAGGATAATATTATTCCTTTACGTGTTCAACACAGCAGAACTCCGAAGCCGTAAGCTTTAATACCGCAAGGGAATTAAGCGTTTGCTCGGAGATATTATGCTCGTGTTCGGAAGAGATGTATTTTTTCATTATAAGGTTAAGTCCGGTTATTTTTTCTATTCCCGTTATGTTTTCGATAACTCCCGTACCCGTTATACAGCGGTATTCCGCGGTAAACTCGACGGGATTGTCGCTTGGAACAAACGCGCCTATGTCCTCGATCTCAAAGCCCGCGCTATTGTTTTTCTTAAGCAGGTTGAATTTCTTCCCCTTTTCCTCACAGCGAAAATAAAGCTCGAGCGCGCCCTCTCCGAGCGAATATCCGAAAAACATGGGTATTATATATGGATAGCCGTTTTCGTCAATAAGCGCGATCCTGCAAACATCGGCTTTTTTCAGTACAGCGTCAAGCGCGTCTATATCGGTTATTTCTCTTTCGGCATCAATCATAAAATTCTCCCAACAAATAAAACAATAACACTTTAGGCAACACCGCACAATTATCGCCCTGCGGGCTTTTCCGGTGATCAACGGCGAATTTTCCGCTGTTTTTACAAAAAGCTCCTTGACTTACGTCAGTAAGCCTGCGTCATTTTTGGCGATCTGCCGAAAACTTTGCCGGCGCGATCCCTCGGCAATAACTGTGCGGTGTTGTCTTTACAAAAACAATCACCCGCAAGCATTATGGCAGCGGGCGAATAAATATTAAGCGTTAGCTTTTTTAGCAAGCTGTGACTTAAGACGAGCAGCCTTGTTCTTGTGAATAAGACCTTTACCCGCGGCCTTGTCAACAGAAATGCTCGCCGCCTTTATCGTATCAGCATCGGCTCCCTCAGCGCGCGCCTTTTTAATAGCTGTGCGAAGCGCGGATTTAGCAGCCTTGTTTGCTTCGGTCCTTGCCTTTGACGTAAGAACTCTTTTCTTTGCGGATTTGATATTCGGCATTTTTTTCACCTCCTCGGAAATTTTCAAGGAAAAAGCGGTTTTCTCCGCTTAAATCTCACAGTAATGTTTATTATAACACACTTATTCAAAAATTGCAAGCATTTTTTGAAAAAATATGAAAAAAATAATTTAAATACCTTGATACTGCGTTGTTTTGGCAGATCATTTAAATAATGTTGTTTTAGAGGACTGTTTAAGTAACGTTGCTGCGAATTTTAAATCAATCCGCCCAAACAACGTAATACATCGCGAAAAATCCCTCAAAACCACGTAATAGTCGAGTACGAAATTTCAAAATGCAGCCGCCGCGGCGGAGCAAAGCGTTATGCCCGAAGGGCA
>JAFLUE010000100.1 GCA_022508945.1 Oscillospiraceae bacterium | reverse complement strand
TTCCGTAAAACGTCCGGGAAGTAACCGGCAAGTATATTATACCACAAAATATAGCGCTTGTCAATTTTTGTCAATACAATACTCCCCCGACAGCTCGGGGGAGTTGCATTATATTGCATATATTCTAAGCTGTAGGAACAATTGCCCTGACATCGCCGTTTCCCGAAAAAACAACATTCGTATCCTCCGGAAGCGTAACTTCCGTTTCGTTGTCATCGGAAAACTCCTGAAACGCAAGCCACTCCCGCATTTTTTGAAGAGTTTCGGGGGTCGCGGCGGTGAAGCTCTCGTCATTGTGCGTGATTTTTACGGTCCCGCCGCGCATAATGAGATTTCCCGCAAGAGCAAACGCGTTGTCGCAGCAGGCAGGAAGCGCGTTTGGTTCTATGAACAAATTTGTTGAGGAATAACCTGTACTTTCATCAAGACGAACCATAAGCTTTTGTTTTTTTGCTGATAGCTTATAATCGATTCTTCTGAGCGAATCACCCGCGGCATACTCGCGATGTTCATAACCCGGAAGTCCGCCGTGCAAAACGCTTGCTCCCTCTTCCGTTTCTCCGCTGTCATCCGGCAGAACGCTCGGAAAAATTTCGGGACCCTTGTAGTCAACCTTTTTCGGCAGAACACCCTTTTGAGACTCCTCATTAAAAGGAATGTTCATCTGTACAAGTCCCGCAAAGTCGCGAATAATAACTTTTGTGAGCTTTACTCTGCTCAGACCGCTGTGATTTGCGTGAAAGCTGCCTTTAATTGAAACGGAGTTGCGAAAAACAAGAGAAGTACGAAGGCGAATATCATTTTCCGCGTCAATACAGATCTCCGCATATGGCAGTACACAAAACCCCGTTTTTCTGAGCGTAACCTCAAACTCGATCTTCTCGCCGACATTCGCTACCCCCGACAGCTCGCTGAGCTTTGCGGAGAAGTGATCTTTTGACAGCAGTATAAGCGCAAGCGACGCCACAATTATCCCGCCGACAGTGTAAATAAGCGCCCAGCCGATATCTCCGCTGATGAAAATGAGAAACAGTGCGGAAAAAAACATTATCTGGATATAGCTTCCAATATGCGTCATTTTATCACTTCCTCATCTTTTTCTTCATCTTCGCTATCTCGCGATAGTCGCCGTAAAGCTTGTCGGCATAAGGCATTACGGTATTGTTGTAGAATAGCTCATCGGCACATGAGGTTATTTCTTCGGCTTCGGTTTTGAGTGAAAGCGAATTTGAAATTATCTCTCGGACTTCCGCGGAGGTCGTGGATCTCGGATCCTTTTCGGCGATCATACAGGCTAATTTTCTTGTGCGAAGATAGATCGCGCGGATCTTTCCGCTGTTATTCCTGAACTTTATGCTTACAGCAAAAACAGCCTCCGAAATATGACTTCTGAAAATAACAACAAGCGTACCCAGCACAATTACAGCGATCAACAAAACCAGCGCCAGCAGTGTATTGTCATCGTCTTCGGCTTCAGCGACAGCCACAAACCTTGTTCCGTCAACCTCCAGCCAGCCATATCCCTCAATATAGCTCATTGCAAACGCGTGTGCATTTGCGGATTTTACGGCATATACGCCGTACTCGCTGCGATTTTCTTCTTTAAGTAAAAATCCCTCTGTGTATCTTGTCGGAATGTCCGCCGCTCTTAAAAGCAAGGTTGAAGCTGTGGCAAAATCCGTACATATCCCGCGTCTGCTTTCAAAAAGGAAATATTCGGCTGTGGTCTCCTCGGGAACAAAGTCAAGGTCGTATACAAAGCCCGCTTCTCCGAACCATTTTTCGATCGCGAGCGCTTTTTCGTAGTTTGAAGTAAGACCCTCGGTTATTTCATTCGCAAGCTCGATTATTCTCGGACTTATCGGATCGTCCATTGTTACATAATGATACTGCCAAGCCAGCGTGCGTTCGTTTAAAAACGCTTCTTTCTCGGAGGTCGATATAACGCCCTCTCTCTCGGCGGCTGTAAGAAGTTCTCTCATATCGACCTTTTCAAAAAGCTCAATAAGACTCGTATTCGGTGTTGAAGCATAATATTCCAGCGAATATTCGGCATTTCGTCCGAAATTATTATCGGTAAACATTTCGTCCATATGCGTTCTGTATATCTTTTCATCATATCCGGTTATGTTTACACCGATCGTCATGTTCGGGTGGATAACGACCTTTGTGTTGCTGTTGTCAGCGACATATATCCTCATCAACTGCGAACGGTAATACTGACTTTCGGGGACAGAGGAAAGTCCGCTTAAAAGCGGAGCATAATCACTCAGATAACCGCTTTTTGCGCCGTTATACAGTTTTGAGGAAAGCGCCAACGTACTGAGATTTTTCTTATAGCTCTGCCAGCCGCTCCAGCCCGATGAATAATCCGAATGAGCCGTCCAGTTCCCGTTTTCGGTATAAGTATCAAATGACCAGCGGCTTAACATTACGGGATAATTCGACATCGCATAAAAGAGAACGTTTTCAGAAAGCTTGTTCGCGCCGCGGTTTACGCCGCTGTTAGAGGCAAAGTTCGTAAGCGAGTTCCCCGTATATAGCGTTGAATCGCGCTTAAAGACCGTGTCGAGATATTCTCCGAGCGGAGTTTCATCGCTGCGGGGCACGGAATAAATCGTTACCGCTATGATAAGCCCGAAAATTCCCAACGCCCCGAGCCGCTCAAAGCGTGATCTTTTGTCGTCAAAATACGTATTTTCGTTCGGAAATTCCGGGCGCGAGATACCGAGAAGCACAAGCGTATATCCGACCGCGATGAATATAACATATTCCGCGGGAAGTCCGTCCGCGGTTTTCGCGGCGAGCAAAAGCGGAATAAACGCGGGAAGGAGCAAAAAAGCGGGACGCGGAAGATATACGTTGAAATATGCCGTCGAAAATCCAATAATAAACGAGAATATCGAAATAAACGCGCCCGCCATAAAATCATCGTAAAATTCCGAAGCCTTAAAGAGATAGTCTATCGGGCTTATTCGGCTTATGCCGCTCAAAACCGAAAATACAAACATCGAAGCGGTAAAGCACGCTATAAACGCCAAAAACGAAAACACCCGCTTTTTCCGCAGAAAATAAAAAAGCAGATAAAAGCCGAAAGAGAGCGCAGTCATAATACACGTTGCCGGAAAAACAACGCTTCTGCTCAACGTATACATAAACGCCGCGCTCATCGAGCATAGGAATACCAGCGCGGAAAAGATCTCCGCACCGTAAAATTGGGGTTTTAAGTGTTTTTTCATAATTATTATTTGTAATAACGACACATCTAAAAACCTTGTTTGAGGAAAAAGCAAAATCGCGCGCCGCCTGCTGTGTCGATCCTCCCCGCAAGCCACCAAGCCTTGCTTTGTCGGATTTCCTTTCAGCAGACGTACCCTGCCGTTTTTTCTTTCTCAAACCGTTTTTCAGATATGCCTATACGAATATAAACGTGCCTTAAGCATTCCGTTATACAGCTTTCGGTTTTTGTCGGACTTTTTGCCGAACAGGCGTTCAAACTCATCGTCCGAGGTTATGGCATAAAGCTGATTATCTCCGAAGGAAATAAGCTTTTCACCCATTATTTTGTATATCTCACGAGCCTGCTCCTGCTCTAAAAGCCGCTCGCCATATGGCGGATTTGTAATTATTTTCGTGGGCTTATCGGGATAAGAAAAATCGCGGATATCGCGGACGCTTGCCGAAATACAGCGCGAAACGCCCGCTTTTTCGGCGTTTTCAAGCGTAAGCCTTACACACTCGGGGTCTATATCAAACCCGACCGCGCAAAAATCCGCGTCATTCTTTATAAACGATCTCGCCTCTTCCCGCGCATTCCGCCAAGCGCTTTTCGGAATAAAGCCGAGATGTTCTCCCGCAAAACGCCGTTTCAGACCCGGAGCGATATTGAGCGCCTTAAACGCGCTTTCGATAAGTATCGTTCCCGAACCGCAGAACGGATCGCAGACAAGATCTCCCTCGCGCACTCTCGCAAGGTCTATGATCCCCGCAGCTAATGTTTCGCGTATAGGCGCGGCGTTGCTTATTGCGCGGTAGCCTCGCTTGTGAAGACCCTCTCCGCTTGTGTCGAGATAAAGCGAGAAGATGTTTTTCATTATCGAAAAACGTATCTTACATTCGTTTCCTGTTTCGGGCATTCTTTCCAAACCATACGCTTTTCCGAGATTTCGCGCCATCGCGAGCTTTACGCGCTTCTGACAGGCGGGAATGCTCGTGAGAATTGAATTGATCGAATGTCCGTTATTCGGAAACGCGTCGTTTTTCCCGATAAATTCCGAGAGCGGAAGCTTTTCTATACCCGCGAAAATATCGTCATAGTTCTCCGCGCGAAATTCTCCCAGGACTATATAAACGCGCTCGGCTGTTGAAAGAAAAACATTTGCTTTCGCGCAGGTCTCGGCTGTTCCCGAAAAGCTGACCCTGCCGTCGGAAACCGAAATATCCTCTCCGCCGATCTTCTTAACCTCAAACTCGAGCGTTTTTTCAAGTCCGAAATGACACGGCGCGGTAAATCTGTATTTGTTCATATTATTTGTTTTGGGAAAGCGCGCGCCGACCGATGTCGGTTCTTGAATGCGCCTTGTCAAACGATATCTCGCCGACCGCTTTATAAGCCGAATCAAGCGCGGAGCTAAGATCGCCGCCCGTCGCGGTAACGCCTAAAACTCTGCCGCCCGATGTCAGGAATTTTCCGTTTTCAAGCTTTGTTCCCGCGTGATATACGAAAGCGGAGCCGTCCGAAAGCTGTCCGTCTTCATTAAGTCCCGATATCTCTTTTCCCGTTTCGTATTTTTCCGGATAGCCTCCGCTCGCCATTACAACACACGCACAGGAATTACCGCTCCATTTGATGTCAAGACCGTCGAGTTTTTCCTCGTAAACAGCTTCGATAATATCAACCAAATCCGTTTCCAAAAGCGGAAGCACGACCTGCGTTTCGGGGTCGCCGAAGCGGCAGTTATATTCTACGACCTTTGCTCCCTCTTTTGTCAGCATAAGTCCGAAATACAAACAGCCCTTGAAGGGTCTGTCCTCGGTCCTCATGGCGTTGACAGTCGGGACAAAGATGTTTTTCATACATTCCTCGGCTATCTCATTTGTGTATAGAGGATTCGGCGCTATCGTTCCCATTCCGCCGGTATTAAGTCCCTCGTCATTATCAAAGGCGCGCTTGTGATCCATGGAGGATACCATCGGCTTTACGGTTTTTCCGTCGGTAAACGCAAGGACAGTGACCTCCGTACCGTCCATAAACTCCTCAATGACGACCTCCGCTCCGCTTTTACCAAACTTTTGGTCTATCATCATGGACTTTACGGCGTCCTCCGCCTCAGCGAGATCCTGCGCGATTATCACGCCCTTTCCGAGCGCCAGTCCGTCGCACTTTATGACCGCGGGATAGCTGTTTTTCTCCTTGATATATTCAATTGCCTTCGCGGCGTCCGTAAAGGTCTCATAAGCGGCTGTGGGAATGCCGTATTTTTTCATAAGAGCCTTTGAAAAAGCCTTGCTTCCCTCCAATATCGCCGCGTTCGCGCGCGGACCGAAGGTTTTGAAGCCCGCCTCGTTCAGCCTGTCAACAAGCCCGAGAACAAGCGGATCGTCGGGAGCGACAAAGACATAATCGGGCTTTAGCTTTTTTGAAAGCTCGACGATCCCGTCAAGGTCGGTAGCTTTTACCGGAAAACATTCGGCTATACGCGAAATTCCCGCGTTTCCCGGAGCGCAAAACAGCTTTTCGACCTTCGGCGATCTTTTCAACGCGGCGGCGATCGCGTGTTCGCGTCCGCCTCCTCCGACTATAAGTATATTCATGTTCAATTATCATCCTTTCAATAACTTTCAATAAGCTGTACATATTCATTATACTACAATTTGATAAGAATTACAATAGATTTTTACGTTGTGTCATTTTCGACAAATTAAACACGTAGATTTTGTACAAATTACCGCCCTTGTTTATTTTCTGAAATGAGGTATAATTAGATTAAGAGAACAATTATGGGGGAATGGTATGGAACAATTTGAGTTCAGGACAAAGCGGCTTTGGATAAGGCGGTTTCGTCCCTCAGACAGCGAGGAGCTTGCCGAGATAATTTCGAACCCCGAGGTCTGCCGTTTTGAACCGTCGGGAGTTTTTCCGCGGGAAAAGGCTCTCGGAGGACGAGCGTTTTTTCGCGGTCATTCTGACAGAAAACAATAAGCTTATAGGAAAACTGTTTTTTGAGGACAAGGATTTCTTTGATGCCTATGAGATAGGATATACGTTCAATAAAACATACTGGGGCAGGGGATATGCGCTCGAAGCCGTATGCGGTATGATTCGTTTCGCATTTGAAAAAATGAATGTTCGGCGAATTATTGCCGAAGCGGATATAAAGAACACTCGCTCGATAAGGCTGCTCGAACGCGCGGGTATGCGCAAAGAGGGAGTATTTATCCAAAGCGCCGCTTTTCGCAAAAATGACCTCGGCGAACCCATATTTGAAGATTTCGCATCATACGCGATATTAAAAAGTGAATTTAATAATAAGGAGAGCGCAGTATGAATTACGGTTATTTTGATGAGAAAAATAAAGAGTATGTAATAACAAAGCCCGATACTCCCGCGGCTTGGGTCAATTATCTCGGCTCGCCCGAATACGGTGCGATAATTTCAAACAACGCCGACGGCTACAGCTTTGAGAAAAGCGGAGCGAACGGAAGAATACTCCGCCATAGGTTTAATACCATGTCAAACGACAAGCCCGGACGCTATATCTACATTAAAGACAACGAAACGGGAGAATACTGGAGCGGCTCCTGGGCGCCCTGCTGCAAAGCTCTTGACCTGTATAAGAGCGAATGCAGGCACGGAACAGGATATACGGTCATTTCCTCGGAGTACATGAATATTCGCACAGAAACGAGCTATTATGTTCCGAAAGGCGCGGCTTACGAGGTCTGGGCGACGAAGATAACAAACCACGGCGAAAAACCGAGAAAGCTGTCTGTTACGGGAGTCTGCGAGTTCGTAAACGACAACAACTACGAGCAGGACGGAGTTAATCTGCAATATACTCTTTTTATCACTCACACCTACTTCAAAGGCAATTTTATCTTACAGCGGCAAAACGAGACCGAGGGCGGGATCTCGAGATTTTTCGGCGTTTCGGGAGCGGACGTATCCGCGTACTGCGGCGACAGAGAGAGGTTTTTGGGAAACTACAGAGGATACGCAAATCCCGAGGGCGTCGAAAACGGTCTTACAAACGAGCTGAATTACTGCGGAAATTCCTGCGGGGCGCTGGAAAGCGACATTGAACTGAAAAGCGGCGAGACCCGCGAGATCATTTATATCCTCGGGCAGAGAGCCGAGGACGAGGCGAAAAAAATTATCGCGAAATACGGCGAAAAGGGAGTTGTCGAACGGGAAATTTCCGAGCTTAAGAATTACTGGCATTCGATGCTCGATAATCTTCGGGTCAATACCCCCGATGATGATTTCAACAATATGGTAAATGTCTGGAACAGCTATAACTGTTTTATTACGTTTACATGGTCAAGGGCGGCTTCGTTTATCTACTGCGGACTGAGAAACGGCTACGGCTATCGCGATACGGTGCAGGATATACAGGGCGTTATACACCTTGCGCCCGAAATGGCAAAGGAGCAGATAAGGTTTATGCTCTCGGCGCAGGTCACAAACGGCGCGGGACTTCCGCTTGTAAAATACGGACACAAGGCTGGAGAAGAAAATACCCCCGACGACGAAAGCTATGTCCGCGAAACAGGACATCCGTCATACCGAGCCGACGACGCGCTGTGGCTGTTTCC
>JAFLUE010000010.1 GCA_022508945.1 Oscillospiraceae bacterium | reverse complement strand
CTGCCGACAAAGCTTGCCGACAGCCAGCTTGACGAGAGGACATTTGTCGCGCGCTGTGTTATCAGGATAAACGACCAGATAGACGGCGCGTATGTGTTTTCGAGCGGCAAGAATATGGGCGTTTTTAAAGCTGTCGGCTATCCCGAGGACGTAGGCGACTTCTACCGTCTTGAGGAATACAGCGGCTATGCGTGGACTGTACACGGAAGATATCCTACGAATACGCCGGGCTGGTGGGGAGGAGCGCATCCGTTTTCGCTCCTGGACTACACGATCGTGCATAACGGAGAGATCTCGTCATACGACGCTAACAGGCGCTTTATAGAGATGTTCGGCTATAAATGCAACCTTCTTACGGATACCGAGGTAATTACATATATTATAGATTATCTTCACAGGCGGCTCGAAATGCCGCTTGAGGACGTGGCGAAGGTCATAGCCTCGCCGTTCTGGAGCGAGCTTGAAAGCGGAAAGTTCAGCCCCGAGGACACCGAAAAGTATAAGCATTTCAGAAACGTTTATTCAAGCCTTCTTATTACGGGACCTTTTTCGATAATCTTAGGCTATAACAACGGTCTTATGGCGCTTAACGACAGACTTAAGCTAAGGTCGATGGTATGCGCGGAAAAGGACGACACCGTATACATTTCCTCAGAGGAATGTTCAATAAGAACGATGTGTCCCGATGTGGACAGGATATGGTCGCCGCGCGGAGGCGAGCCTGTCATCGCGGAGCTTGACAAAAATGCCGCGGAAAGGGTGGGTAAATAATGGCTGTTAATTTTAATAATCCTCTTTTCGAGGTGTTGAGAAACCCCGACCGCTGTATTAAATGCAGAGTATGCGAAAGACAGTGTGCGAACGAGGTTCATAAATATGACGCTGAGCTGGACAAAATGGTTTCGGACGAGATGAGCTGTGTCGATTGTCAGAGGTGCGTTTGTCTGTGTCCTACGCAGGCGCTTAAAATACGCCCGAACGAAAATCAGTTCCGCTATAACGCAAACTGGAATATGCAGATAATGGACGAGGTATATAAGCAGGCAGGCTCGGGAGGAGTTTTGCTTTCGGCGATGGGTACGCCGAAGGATTATCCCGTATATTGGGACAAGATACTATTAAACGCCTCTCAGGTAACAAACCCGCCTATCGACCCGCTCCGCGAGCCTATGGAAACAAAGACCTTTCTTGGTAAAAAGTCTCAGAAGATAACATATGACAAGGACGGCAAGGCTCAGTACGAGAAAACACCTTATCTTGAGCTTGACGTTCCGATAATGTTTTCAGCGATGTCGTTCGGCTCGATAAGCAAGAACGCGCATGAAAGCCTCGCAAAAGCCGCAACAAAGCTCGGTACGTTCTACAATACGGGCGAGGGCGGATTACACCGCGATTTCTATAAGTACGGTGCGAACACTATCTGCCAGGTAGCTTCGGGACGCTTCGGCGTATTCAAGGGCTATCTTGACGCGGGCGCGGCAATCGAGATAAAAATGGGACAGGGCGCAAAGCCCGGTATCGGCGGACATCTTCCGGGAATGAAGATAAACGATGAGATCTCCGAAACGCGTATGATACCTATGGGAACAGACGCGATTTCTCCCGCTCCCCACCACGACATCTATTCCATCGAGGACTTGCGCCAGCTCGTTCTGTCGCTTAAAGAGGCGACAAACTATGAAAAGCCTGTTATCGTAAAGATCGCGGCAGTGCATAATATCGCGGCGATCGCTTCGGGAATAGCGCGTTCGGGCGCGGATATCATCGCCATCGACGGCTTCAGAGGCGGTACGGGCGCCGCTCCCACAAGAATACGCGACAATGTCGGCATTCCTATCGAGCTTGCGCTCGCGAGCGTTGATTCAAGGCTTCGCGACGAGGGCATAAGAAACGATGTTTCGGTCGTTGTGGGCGGTTCGATACGTTCGGCGGCTGATGTTGTAAAGGCGGTAGCTCTCGGAGCGGACGCGGTTTACATAGCTACGGCGGCGCTTTTGTCAATGGGATGTCATCTGTGCAGAAGCTGCAACACGGGCAAGTGCAACTGGGGTATAGCCACACAGCGCGCCGATTTAGTCAAGCGTCTGAATCCCGCAATAGGAAGCGAAAGACTCGTAAACCTCATAACCGCATGGGATCATGAGATAAAGGAAATGATGGGCGGAATGGGAATAAACTCTATAGAAGCGCTCCGCGGAAACAGGCTTATGCTCAGAGGCGTCGGGCTTACACAAAAGGAGCTTGACATACTCGGCATCATGCACGCGGGTGAGTAATTGCGAACCGCCAATAATCGTCCTCATACTGCGTCAACGCTCCTTGGCAGCCAATTTGGTCAGCCTTCGTCGCGTTTCGTTGTTTGAGAACGATCCTTTGCGGTTTGAGAAGGAGGTTTAGATGAAAAGAGTTTATGTAAACGAGGACTGGTGTTTAGCCTGTCATTTGTGTGAATATTATTGTGCGGCGGCAAACAGCGGCGCGGAAAATATGGTAAAAGCATTTAACGCCGATAAAAAGCCGATACCGAGAATTAAGGTCGAAGAGGGAAAACGCGATAAAGAGGGCGTTAATTTTGCGGTCCAGTGCCGCCACTGTGACGCAAAGCCCTGCGTAAAGGGCTGTATTACAGGCGCGCTTTCGGTAAATGACGGAGTGGTCTCGGTCGACGAGAACAGGTGTGTGGGGTGTTATACCTGCGTATTGAGCTGCCCATACGGCTGTATCGTTATTGACGGCGAGGGGCATAGGATACAAAAATGCGATCTGTGCGTAAAGAATCACAGCGGCGAGCCGGCTTGTGTTCAGGGCTGTCCGAACAGGGCGATCGTTTTTGAGGAGAGGTGAGGAACAGATGAACTACGTTATTATCGGAAACAGCGCCGCGGCGGTCGGAACGATAGCGGGAATCCGCGAGATCGACAGCACGGGCAAAATAACCGTCATCTCAGACGAAAAGTATCATACCTATTCCCGCCCGCTTATTTCATACTGGCTCGAGGGAAGAGTATCGGACAAGAACATTTACTACCGTTCGGCGGATTTTTACGAGAAAAACGGTGTTGAAACTATTCTGGGCAAAAAGGCGATGAAGATCGACACGGGCGAAAAGCGCGTGGTGCTTGAGGACGGACTTTCCGTGCCTTATGACAAGCTTATGGTGGCGACCGGCTCAAAGCCGTTTGTCCCGCCGATGAAGGGGCTTGAAAAGGTGAATTATCACACCTTTATGACCTTCGACAGCGTAAAGGCGATACGCTCCGAGATTAAAAAGGGAATGAAGGTGCTTATAATCGGCGCGGGACTTATCGGTCTTAAAGCCGCGGAAGCGCTTTCCGCATATGAGACCGACATCACCGTAATTGACCTTGCGGACAGGATATTGCCGTCTATACTTGATGTAAAATCGGGCATTAAAATGCAGAAGCATATTGAAAAGCACGGCGTAAGGTTCATACTCAAAACCTCCGCGGAGGAATTTTCGGAGCATTCTGTAAAACTTCAGAACGGTATGTCGGTCGATTTCGATATGCTTATCGTAGCTGTAGGAGTTCGTCCGAATACCGAGCTTATAGCGGACGCGGGCGGTAAGGTCGAGCGCGGGGTAATTACGGACATGACCCAGAAAACCTCGCTTGATGACATTTATTCCGCGGGCGACTGTACGGTAAGCTACGACGCAGCGGCGGAGACCGACAGGATCCTCGCGATACTTCCGAACGCGTATTTACAGGGCGAGACCGCGGGTCGAAATATGGCGGGCAGAGAAAATTACTATGTGAATGCGATACCTATGAACGCAATAGGACTTTTCGGACTGCACATAATTTCCGCCGGAGATTACAGCGGTGAGGAATATGTCGCGGAAACGGAGAATACCTATAAAAAGCTGGTGTTCCGCGACAACAAGCTCAAGGGTTATATACTTCTCGGAGATGTTGAGAGAGCGGGGATCTATACGGGAATGATAAAGGAAGGACTTGACATTGGTGAGGTTGACGAGGAGCTTCTCAAGGAAAAGCCGCAGATGATGATGTTTTCAAAGGAAAGACGCGAAGAAAAGCTCGGAGGTATTATAAGATGAAAATTGACGCTTCAAATATCGGATATTCCGAGCTGAATAAGGTTATCCGCGAGAGCGGCGAAAGCCGTTTTGAAATAGAAAATGTTCTCGGACAGCGTTATATCGGCGCGGGAAGCAGTGATAAGGAGATACTTATTTCGGGAACACCCGGAAACGCCCTCGGAGCATATCTTAACGGCTCGAAGATCATTGTACACGGAAACGCCCAGGACGCGATCGGCGACACGATGAACGACGGCGCGATCATCGTCCACGGAAACTGCGGCGATACAACGGGCTACGCAATGCGCTCGGGAGAAATTTATGTTGAGAAAAACGCGGGATATCGTGTGGGAATACATATGAAGAGCTATAAGGAGCAGTATCCCATTATCGTTATCGGCGGCAAGGTCGGCGATTTTCTCGGTGAATACCAGGCGGGCGGAATTATCATAGTTCTCGGAATAGGAGTTGAGGGCTGTCCCGTAGGAAGCTTCTGCGGAACGGGAATGCACGGCGGAGAAATGTTTATTAGAAGCGAATCGGCGCCCGAGGGACTTCCCTCTCAGGTGTGCTGTACAGAGGCGACAGCCGAGGAAAAGGAGCAGATCCGCCGCTATATCGACCGTTTTGTAAAGCATTTCGGAAACAATACCGACGAGTTCCTTAAATCAAGGTTCTATAAGCTTATCCCGAACTCGGCAAATCCCTATAAGCAGTTATATGTCAATAACTGATTACATTATTATGTTGTTTTGGGTAAAAATTAATTTCAAAATTCTGACTTGACGTCAGCAAAGCCGACGCCAAGTCAGAACCGGTCGAAATTCGTACTCGGATACTATGTGGTTTGGGCGGATTTAATTTATATGAAAATTTTCATCAACGCGAAAACTGAAGATGTTTGTGAAGATCTGCGCGAAATTTTAAGTGAATTTGCACAGGATTTTGTGTTGTGCCATGATGATAAAACACAGTATGACCTCGGCGGGTGTGACGCTATAGTTGTTTCGGTGCCGCTGAGAAGCGAGTTCGGGCTGAATTTCGTAAGTGACGCCTCAAAACTGACGGCAGCGCCGATAATTGTGCTTGCTCGGGCGGATATCGCGGACGACGTACAGCGCAGGATCAGGTTTACGGGCGCGTTTGTTGTTGAAAAGCCGTTTAAGAAAAGCGTTTTGCAAAACGCGCTTAAAATGGCTGTCTTGGCGAAGGAAAACATAAACCGTCTCGAGGATGAAAAAAAAGAGCTTTCCAAACAACTTGACGATGTGAAAACGATCGACCGCGCGAAGTGCTGTCTTATACAATACCTTAATCTTACGGAGGAACAGGCTCACCGTCACATACAAAAGCTCGCGATGGACACACGAAGATCCCAGCGCGAAATTGCCGAGGACGTACTCAGAACATATCTTATAAACAATTGAACATGACAATAGCAAATCAAAAATCAAACGCGCGGAGGGTTAGATGTCCGCGCGTTTTGTTGCCTGAAAACCGCGCTGTTAAGCCAATGTTAACTTTGGTTGACAAACTTCAATCAAAAATTGGTAGACAAAATACTAAAGATATTGTACAATACATATAACGAAAAGCTTTTCAAAACTACATTTATGAGAGGAGAAGCACAATGACATTTGCTGAAAAATTAATGGAGCTGCGAAGACAAAAGGGCTGGTCGCAGGAGGAGCTTGGAGATAAATTGGGAGTAACGCGGCAGACCGTATCGAAGTGGGAGCTTGGCTCGACGACCCCCGAAATGGAGAAGCTCGCGGCAATGAGCGACCTTTTCGGGATAACCACCGACGAGCTTATCAAAGGAAAAGCTCCCGAAAAAACCGATCCCGAAAATTTGGGTATAGCGTTTGAGAAAAAACAGCGGTTTTCGGGCGGCGAATTCAAGAGCGAAAGGAAATGGCGCGGAATACCTATAGTTCACGTAAGCCTTAACGGCTGTGCGCGCGGAATAATAGCAATAGGTCCCGCGGCAAAGGGCATTATCGCGATCGGACTTGCGTCAATGGGCATTGTATCGATTGGACTTGTGTCCTTGGGAATAATCGCTATAGGAATGTTTTTCGCGCTCGGAGCTTTTTCCACATCAATAACCTCCGTCGGAATTATTGCCGTGGGTGATATAGCCGTGGGAGTATTTTCGTGCGGCGCGATAGGAGTAGGCTGGCTTTCATTCGGCGCAATAAGCGTAGGACAGTATGTTTTCGGCGGTTATGCTTCGGGTACGATCGCTTTGGGCGGTGTTGCGGACGGAATAATCGCCTTCGGCGATGAAGTAAGCGGCGAGATCACGCTCACTCCGCCGATTACTGCTGAGGAATTCCGCGCAATAGTCATAGAACGGCTTCCCGATACTCCGAAATTTATCGTGGATCTGTTCTCATGGCTCGCGGAAAATATGAACATAAATAACGTGAGCATACAGTAAGGTTACGAGATAACGCTTAAATAACCAAGACCCCGCTGCATTATCGCGCCGCGGGGTCTGTGAATTGTGCTGTATTTGTTTTTAATTTTTTGACATCAGATCGTCCATATCGCGGACGATCTTTTCGTTAAGCTCGCCCTTTTCCGCCATATCCCGCATGATCGAGATAGTCTTTTCATGTGAGAAGCCGTCCTTATACGGGCGTTTTTCCGTCAGCGCCTGATAAATGTCAACACACGCCATAAGCTGATCCTCAAAGCTCAGCTCATTTTCCGAAAGACCGCGTGGATAGCCCTTTCCGTTCAGCTTTTCGTGGTGGTTTGACGCCCAGCTTACGATATCCGGTATTCCCTTTATCTGGCTTAGGACATAATATGTAGCGGAGGCGTGATCCTTCATTTTCGTGAATTCGTCGTTTGTCAGCTTCCCTGGCTTTTCGAGAATGGTATTTGCAACAGCTAACTTTCCGATATCGTGCATAGCTCCCGCGAAGTAGAAGCGTATCGTTTTTTCCTCGTCAAAGCCATAATAACGCGCCATCATTTCAGCCTTATCCGCGACTCCGGTAGAATGTCTCTCCGTAAATTCCGATTTATAGTCTACTATCTTCGCGAATAAGCCCGCTATATTACGAATGGTCTCATCAGAATAGTCAAGCATCTCCTCATGAAGCTCCTCGTGCAGGCAGGAAAGCGCGCCCGTCTCGTGCAGATGGGTCAACCTCTCATAGGTTACCGCTTTCATGAACAGCTCCGCGACCTCTTCGGAAAACGATCCTCCCGACCTGTCCTTAACCCATCGGCAAAGCTTTTCATATTCCTCAGCCGACATGGCTTCTATATGAAAGCGGCTTGTAGTATCCATAACATCCGCCAAATGAAGTATCTGAGCTTTGAGGGGAGTGTCCGAAGCCCTAAGCCCGAACGCTCCGCTCCCGTCGGCGTTTTCATGATGATAAAGAACGATGTTCTTTACGTCAGTGCGAAACGGAAGCAGACGGATATTCCGTTCTCCGATAACGCTGTGATTATGATTGACACGTTTTAGTTCCGATAAATTTGAAAGATCAAGCGATAATTCCTGTGACATCGGGCTGTTCGACAGCTCGTCGTAAATAAACTCCGTCAGCGCGTTGTCGTGCAGAATACAGCAGCCCACAAAGTCCCGAAGCTCTTCTTCGCGCATACCCGCTTCCTTGCCCATAAGAAGCGAGATATAAGCCACGCGCTTTCCGTGACCGGTATTTACTCCCACCAGCCCCGCTTCCACATTGTCCAGCGCAAATGAAAGAGCATAAAGCATATCCGTCAGATCGAGCTTCATATCGTATACCTTTCTTTATAGTTTGATTTTGTGTTTACAGCTTTGCTTCAATTGTTCCTCACTTTTTGCGGAACAAGTCAAGTAAACGGTTTTTGTGCCCTGAACTCGTCCAAAAACCGATGTATCTTGCCTTTGCAAACTTCATTAGCGGCGCTTTCTCCGATCATGCCGCGTATCATTTCAAGCAGCCTCCGCGCTTCATTTTCGTCGGTAAATTCGATCTCCGCTTCATAATCGCGCTTGTCGAAATATTCGCTCATATCCAGGTCGATCTCCGCGCCCGAAAATCGTTTTACAAGACGCTTTGTAAACAGCCTTCCCAAACGCTTTACACTCGGCAGCCCGTCCACTCCCGAAAACGCCGACAGCGCCGGTCCCCAGATATTTTCGGGCAGCCCGTCAAGCTTTTGTTCAAGCTCCACGCGCGCAAATTCCCTGTCGGTCGGAAGCTTCATCTGCAGAAAAAATTCCCCCTCGATCTCCCTCACTCTCACGGTTATCCGCCACTCTGAAAGAGAAAGATTTTCGGTGTCGAAATAGTGGTTGGTCTGCGAAATTTCCTCGTCCCAGGAAAACTCGCGGAAAATCCTTTCGTACTGCTCCTTTGTGAGCATGATCTTAAACTCGTTTTCGATCATATATACCCCTCCGACGCTCTTATGGAAACCTCTCCCGAATTTACCTCAAACCGCCCGCCTTCGTCCTCGCAGATAAGACAGCCGTTTTCGGCAACATCTACCGCCCTCGCGCGTCTTTCGTCATTTCCGCGCAGTATCCTTACCTCTTTCCCTATGTTCAGCACCCGCGCTCTGTATTCTTCATAACAGCCGCAAAACAGCTCCCCCGCGCGAATGATAGCCCTTTCGCGTATCTTTTCGCACAGCAGTTTTTTCGGCAGTTCGATTCCCGAAAGCATTTTGAGCGAGCCGGCATTCGGAAGCCCCACTTTCTTGAAATATTCCTCGCTTTGAGAAACATTTAAGCCGATCCCGCAAATCACATTCACACAGTCACCGATTCCGAAGCTCTCGCATAAAATACCACAGACCTTGTGATTTCCGACTATCACATCGTTCGGCCATTTTATACCCGTTTGTGAGAGCGCGGGATAAAGCTCCGCGACAGCGTCGCATACCGAAAGCCCAATACGCGCGGTAAGCGTCGGAACGTCCGGCGGATCTTTAAACAGTATCGACATCGCCAGCATACCCTCCGACGTTTCCCAACTGTGACCTCTCCGTCCTCTGCCCGAGGTCTGCCTTTCGGCGGTAACGCAGGTTTTGTCGGAAAGCGTCTCACAGCGCTCTCTGAGCCAGTCGTTTGTCGAGCTTGTTTCGTCCAGAAAAATAATTTCGTTCATTTGTCATTTACCGTAAAGTTCGTGAATATTCATAGATATGACGCGGTTTTTGTCGATTTCGCTTATTTCAATGATCCCGCAGGATGCCTTTGACTGTCCTCTCGGAAGCGATGTGCTTCCGGGATTCATAACATAAATGCCGTTTACAACATCACAGAACGGAACATGAGTATGACCGTAAAGCGCGATCTCGCACTGCTCCTCGGAGGCAAGCGCCGTAAGCAGGTCCAGGCTTGATTTGACAAGAAGCGTATGCCCGTGACAGCAGAACAGCTTCACCCCGCATCGCGTTCTGACGACGTGGGTTAGGTCGTGAAAACCGTAATCACAGTTTCCCCCGACATAAACCATAGGGAAATTCGGGTAAATATCCGAAAGATCCTCAAAATCTTTTTCTCCGTCGCCGAGGTGAATAAGCATATCCGCGTCGGAATTTTGGTCAAAAGCAAGCTTCAGCGCGCCGAAATCGCGGTGTGTATCGGAAACGACAAGAATTTTCATAAACACCTCCGTATACTTCTGTTAAACGGAATTTATGATCGGCAGACAGTTCCTTGATCTGCTTCGCCTGTTTGTTAAGCGGTTTTCTATAGTCTGAATTATAACATAAATCGGGAACTATTAAAAGCGTTTTAGACAATTTTTGTTAATTATGCACAACAATAATTATGGGAGGAATATATCATGAATGAAATGAACTATGATAAGCTGATCGAAGCAGCAAGCAAAAAGCTTGGTATTTCGCCTCAACAGCTTCGCAGATCGCTTGAAAGCGGCGATATGAAGGCGCTTTCTCAGGGACTTTCAAAATCCGATAAGGATAAGCTTCGCGCCGTACTGTCAAATAAAGAGCTTATGCAAAAGCTTAAAGGCGCGTCGTCGCCCGAAGACATAATGAAAATAATCGGCAGACAGTAAACCCGCTCAGGCGCAGTGTTGTCTTAGACTCTATATAATTCGGAACGGAGGGCGCGTGTGGATAATATTGAAGATTTGCTGCGGGCGCTTGTCGATGATGACGATGACGGCTGCGAAGAGAAAAACTGCGGTTATTATGAGAAACGCTGTGAAGAACAGGACTGTGACAGATGCGGCGAAGACGGCGACAGATCGGAGGGCTTGTTTTCGGGACTTGACCCGGAAATGCTGATAAAGCTTATGGGGCTTGTCGAGGTACTTAACAAGCCCGACGATACCGAGCGTTTTCTGCTTACGCTCAAGCCGCTTTTGCGCGCGGAAAACCGCAACAAGGTGGATTCGGCGATGAGACTGTTAAAGCTTTTTTCGCTCCTTCCGATATTAAAGGAAGCGGGAATTTTCGATAATCTTATTTAACAATTTTTCGGTGCGTTTTTTAGAGGTAATTTCAGTATATTTTTTCGGCATTTTTCAGCTTGTGTTTTAAGATAAAATCAGCGACTTTTTCGGTATATTTTTTAATGAATTTTTTGGTGATTTATTTGATGGTTTAGGGAGGTGATTTTTATGGTCTGCAACACCACACAATCCGCATTCTACAGGGTCATAGCGGAGTACAACGAGAGCTGTGCTCAGGAGGAAAAAAACCGTTCGGAAAACAGCGCAAAAACGTGCAAAAAAATGTATGAAAATCCATGCGAAAAAAATCGTGAAAAATTACCTAAAAAAACAGAGAAAAAATGCGGTAAAAATATATGTGAAAACCGCTGTGAAAAATGCCCGAAAAAATCCACTGAGGACTGCCCGAAAAATCACCGTAAAAACTGCCAAAAAAATTACGATCCGAGCTTTGGGAAAAAAACCTGTGACTTTAATCGCGGCAATCAGATCACAGACATTTTTTCCGACAGTGATCTTCTGCTTATCTGTGCGCTGATTTACATATTGTATAAAAACGGCGCCGATCAGAAAATAATTTTGGCGCTGGTTTTTGTACTTATTAGTTGAACTGCACAAAAAAATGCAAAAAAAACAGGGAAATTTTCCGTGAAAGTGCTTGAAAATTTTTTCGGAATGTTGTATAATATAGGATATGATATTATTTTAAAGGCGTTTACGCAGCAAGAGTATTCGGTTTACCATGTTACAGCTACAGAGAGCCGCAAAGGGTGAGAAGCGGCGCGTACAGCCGAAGAAGTGCGGCTGCGGAGCCGGTCGGAGGAAATTCCGACCCGTTTTCCGCGTTAAGGAGTTTGAGGGACGGCTTTTTCGGCTGTCTGAAGCGAAGTGGAACAGCGTATAATAACGCCTTCGCGCCGATTTGGGCGCGGGGTTTTTGTTTTTGCCGGTTTTGCCGGTCAGTTATTTGTATAGATTATAGATCCGGAGATTATATGTTTGACAGACTTAAAGAGGAAATTGCGTCGATAAAGGCGCGCGACCCCGCGGTAAAGTCATCGCTCGAGGTGGTTTTGCTCTATCCGTCCTTTCGGGCGGTGAGGGATTATAGGATGGCGCATTGGTTCTATGTCCGCGGGCATTATTTCATTGCGCGGTGGATCTCGCAGAATTCCCGCCACGCCACGGGCATTGAGATACACCCGGGTGCGAAGATCGGAAAGGGATTGTTTATTGACCACGGCGCGGGCGTAGTTATAGGCGAGACGACCGAGATCGGCGACAACTGTACACTGTATCAGAATGTTACGCTCGGAGGCACGGGAAAAGACGTCGGAAAACGACACCCGACTCTCGGAAACAACGTTATGGTAGGCGCGGGAGCGCGCGTTCTCGGACCTATGAAGATAGGGGACAACTCGAAAATCGCGGCAAATGCCGTGGTTTTGGACGAAGTGCCGCCGAACTGTACGGCGGTAGGCGTTCCGGCGAGAGTTGTCAGAAAAGACGGTGTGCGCGTTTTGAACAGCGACCTCGACCATATCCACATTCCCGATCCCGTATCTGAAATTATGTGCAAGCACCTTATGTATATAGAAAAGCTCGAAAAGCAGATAAAGGAGCTTAAAGCGGAAATTGACGAGCTTAAGAAAGGATAAAGCATGAAAATATACAACACAATGACCAGAAAAAAAGAGGAGCTTAAGCCCATGACCGAAGGCACCGTAAAGATATACTGCTGCGGTCCTACGGTATATAACCTTATCCATATCGGAAACGCCCGCGCGCTGTGCGTTTTTGACGCGCTGCGCCGCTATCTTGAATACAGCGGATATAAGGTGTTTTATGTTCAGAACTTCACGGATGTTGACGATAAGATAATCAGGAAAGCCAACGAAACGGGAAAAACCTCGCTCGAGGTCTCGGAGAACGCGATCAAGGAGTATTTTATCGACGCTCAGGGGCTTAATGTACGCAAAGCCGACATACATCCGAAGGTCACGGATAATATGGATATCATAATAGATATCGTAAAGACGCTTGTTGAAAAGGGATACGCTTATGAAGCGGACGGCGACGTTTATTTTGAAACATCGAAGTTTTCGGAATACGGAAAGCTTTCCCACCAGCCCCTTGAGGATCTTCAGGCGGGAGCGAGGATTGAGGTCGGCGAGAAAAAGCGCGACCCTATGGATTTTGCGGTATGGAAGGCGGCAAAGCCCGGAGAGCCGTACTGGGAGTCGCCGTTCGGACGCGGCAGACCCGGCTGGCATATCGAGTGTTCGGCAATGAGCCGCCATTATATCGGCGATACGATCGATATCCACGGCGGCGGCGCGGATCTTATATTTCCGCATCACGAGAATGAGATCGCGCAGAGCGAATGCGCGACGGGCTGTGCTCTGGCGAATATCTGGATGCATAACGGTATGCTCAATGTGGATAACAAGAAAATGTCGAAATCCGCGGGCAACTTTTTCCTTGTCCGCGATATGGCGAAGGAGTTCGGCTATGAGCCTATACGCTTTATGCTGCTTTCGGTCCATTACAGAAGCCAGTTGAACTATACTACCGAGGTCATCGAAAGCTGTAAGTCGGCGCTCTCGCGGCTGTACAACTGCCGTGAGCTTATGGAGCGCATGATGCGGTCGGCAAAGGACGGCGCGGCTTCCGAACAGGCAAAAACACAAGCAAAAACCGCGAAAAACGATTTTTGCGCGGCGCTTGAGGATGATTTCAACACCGCCGACGCTATCGCGGCAATTTTCGAGTTCGTCAAAAAAATAAACATCGCGCTTTCCGACAATGATATTACAAAAGAAGATGTAAAAATTTATCTTGATGAATTTAACTCATTGACAAATGTGCTTGGTTTGTTGTATAATAAGAACGGCGATGAAATTCCCGAGGAAGTTAGAGCTTTGGTTGATCGGCGCGCGGCGGCGAGAAAGGAAAAGAACTTCGCGCTTGCGGACGAGCTGAGAAACAAGATAACCGAAATGGGATATATCGTAGAAGAAACCAAGCAGGGGACGATCGTAAAGAAAGCATAACAAAAGCTTTAATAAATAACAGAGAGGTAAAAAATTGAAGATAAGAAAAATATTTGCGGCAGGAATCCTGTGCGCGGGGCTATTCTTGGCGGGCTGTAACGACGACGCGGAAAGCTCGGGAACTCCCGACTCGTCAGACAGCGCCGGGAATTTTGACTATGGCGTCACAAGCAGCGCGCCAAAGGAAATAGAAGGCTTTTTGGGAAATGTCGGGGACGTTTCGCCCAAAGAGGGAGACCTCATTGCGGAATTTGAGATCGAGGGATTTGGAACGATACGTGCGGTATTGTTTCCCGAGGCGGCTCCGATGGGCGTTGAAAACTTCAAAAAGCTTGCGGACGCGGGTTTTTATGAAGGACTCACAATACACCGCGTTATGAAAAACTTTATGCTTCAGGGCGGCTCGACAAACGGCGACGGTACGGGCGGCGACGCGGCGATAAACGGCGGCTCGTTCGGAATTGAAACGACGCAGAACGCGAGAAATTTCTACGGCGCGCTCTGCTACGCGAACGCGGGTGGAGAAAACTCTACTCAGTTTTATATTATAAACAACAAGAGACCTCAGGATATTTCGGGCTTTAATCCCGCTTCTTATAAGAGTGAAATTGAAAATAACAAGGAGCTTATAAAAGAAGCGCATGAGCTCGGTTATGCGGATTACGAGGCATACTACCGCTTTTGGGCGCAGTATTATCAGAATATCGTTGACTGGTTCGGAGGGGCGACGGACGCTGTAAAGGAAAAGTACAGGAAGGTCGGCGGATATCCGAGTCTCGACGGCAACTACACGGTTTTCGGTCAGGTCTACGAGGGCTTTGACGTAATCGACAGCATCTCGTCTGTTGAGGTCAAGGACAACGGAAGCGACGAGCTTTCAAAACCCGTACAGGACATTATAATCAAAAGCGTAAGTGTAACTGTTTATGCGGGAGACAGCGGTTCGGAGCCTTCGGGAGGTCAGGAGGATTCGGTTCCTGTAAATTCATAAAAGTGTTATAAGATCTCGCGTTTTAGTTTGGTTAGATCCCTTAAGACACGGAAAGGATTTGTATATGAGATTGTTAAAGAAAATAACGGGCTTTGTTTTGGCGGTTGCCGCGGTTTTGTCTTTAAGCGGATGTTCGGGCGTAAAGCCGGGTAATATAGGCGATGTTACGCTGAAAAACGGCGATCTGATCGCAGAATTTACGATAGAAGGCTTCGGAGTTATCAGAGCAAAGCTGTTTCCCGATATTGCTCCGAATGCTGTGGATAATTTTGTAAAGCTTGTTGAAAAGGGCTATTACGACGGGCTTAAAATTCATCGCGTCGTGCCGGAGACCTGCATCCAGGGCGGCTCGCTTAACGGCGACGGAACGGGTGGCTCCGCGGCGATAGGCGACGGCTCCTTTGATGTGGAGATAAACGAAAATGCGCGGAATTTCTACGGCGCTCTCGGATATGCACACAGCGGCGACGGACAGAACACAACGCAGTTTTATATCGTAAACAACAAGAAGATTCAGGATCTGACAGAATACGATCCCGCGAAAATGCGCGAGGAAGCGGAAAAATATACCGAAGGCGCAAAGAAAGCCGAAGAGGAAGAAAACGAGGTGCTAAAAGCGCAGTATGAAGCGCAGGCGGCATATTACAACTCTCTCGCGGATATGTTCCAAAAAGCTTCTGACGATGTTAAGGAAAAGTATAAAACGACAGGCGGATATCCTTTCTGGGACGGCGGATACACTGTTTTCGGACAGGTTTTCGAGGGCTTTGACGTTCTCGACAGTATTTCACAGGTAAAGCTAACCACAAATAACGCCGGTCAGGTCACAAGACCCAAAACAGATATTATCATATCCTCCGTAAAGGTTTATGAATACGTTGAGGCAGCACCCGAGAGTACATCGAGCAAAAAGAAGAAATAATATAACAACCCGCAAAGCCGTAAAATGCTTTGCGGGTTTTTTACTGTTTTTTATGACGCTCGAAACGCGCTTATAATTTTTGAAAGCTCCCTTAGCGCGGCGGTTTCCTCTTCTTCGCTGAGAGAAGTGCCGTTTTTGTTTTTGAATTTAGCGGATACGGTATACTTACTGCCGTCTTCGTTGAGATCGGATGTTATATCATAGGCGAGACAGGTCTTTTCGGTATCGCCGAAGCGGAAATTCAGAGAAAGCGTTTTTATTTTGTTTTGTGAGATCATAAGGCTTATGGTCTTGTTTTGGTCGAAATAGTCATAAAGCTTTCCGTTCTTTAGATATCGAGTTCCGGCGAGAGAGATCGTATCTCCGCTCTCCGTCATTCCTCTGCCGTTTTTGTCCGGAACAAAAAGCGGGATAAGCGAGGGCTTACCCGCGGCGTTGTCCGCGAGAAGGTCGAGAAGGGTGGTTTTTGGGGAAACTCCGAGGCTGCTTGCGTTTTCAAGCATTGATAGCGGCTTTTCGGCGGAGGTCATTCCCTCGGAGAAATGCATATCCGTAATCAGATCAGCCGATTCCGCACAGCAGACCGGCATATTCAGACTGCACCGAAGGTCGTAATAAAGAGCGTTAAGCGCGGGAAAGACGTCTGTCCGCTCGAATCCGCCGCCTAAGATCAACAGCTTTGTTTCGCTCATATAGAGCTTTTTGCCGTCCGCAAGAGAGATGTTGTCTATTGCCTCGGTGAGTGTTTTTCCGCTTCCGCTGACCTTTATCGCGTTTTCGAGCGAGGCGTCTATCTTATCGCCGCCGCTCGAAAAAAGCAGAGCGGAAACGTTGTATAGCCCGTCATAGTCGATGGCAACGGCTTGGATTATCGCGCGGTTTCCAAGCTCCGTTGTATCCGAGCAGCCGCAGAGCAGTAGCGAAAGCGCTGTACTGAGCGCAATAATAAGCGCCTGCATAATTGTTTTTGACATTTTTTTCTCCTTATTACTGTTATGCGTTCGGGTTTTCGTGCGGATCCTGTGCTTCTTGGGCGGAAACACGCTTCAGCGCAATAAAAACAAGGACTGCCGACAACAGCATCATTCCGCAGCGCAGCGACGAGCATAATGCCCAGATCGCGGAGAATATTCCGTCAAGGCGCTTGAAAAGCGCAATGTCCGAAAGTGACGCACAAGCCGCCGAAGGGTATTCCGAAAGTCCGTAAAACTCGCGCAGAACAAGAAAATTAAATATACACAAGGCTATGGGGATAATAATTCCGAACAGCATAAAATACATCGCGGTCTTGCCCGATGAATCGGTGTGTTTTTTATTTACATACGGCAAAAACGCCGCGAAAAGAAGGTATTCTCCGCCGTTAAAAAAGCGCGAGAAGGTATCGCTCAAAAGCGTGGTGTTGTCGGTGATATTCCATACGTCCGAGCTTTGGTAATAGGGAATATCCGCGATAAAAACGATCGCGGTTATTATTCCCGCCGCAACAAGAAAAAGCACTCCCGAGCGCGATATGGCTTCGATCCCCATAAACGCCGCGTAGATTGCGAATATTGCCGCGGCGGCAAATATCAGCCACGGGCTTATGCTTATGGGCAGGTTCTTTTCCGCAAAGCCTATCGTGTGGAAAAGCGTTTTGAGCGCAGTGCCGATAAGAAGCAGCGCCCCGAAACACGCCGAGATCCAGCCCATAGCCTTGTTTTTGTTGTACACATGGCGGTGGAAATTGTCGTGCTTAAACGAAAAAATAATTAGCGGAAGCGCAAGCAAAAACCTCAGAAGCTCAGATAATATAATTGATAAAATGGCTTCCTTCGGAGAAGAAGAGGTGTTCGGGGAGGTTATCTCGATCGCCATGCGCGACAGTATCAGAACACAGAAAAGCTGTTGGGGGCTTATTTTGGGAAACTCCTTCGTCATAGATTTTCCCCCTCAATATGCACCTTTACTTCGGTATATACCGCAAACGGAAGCGCAAGCTGTGAAAGGTACATTTCCTGAGGCAATGCCGAATGAACGGGAACGATCGTTTCCGCGTACGGCTCTATAGGGTTGTTTTTTTTCATTTTTTTATCCTCTTTTTAGTTATTGAATACGGCTTTTGGAAAATGTCGAGTTCGGTTTACGAAATATCCGCGCCGTTCAGGTTCTGAAGCGTAACGTCGCTGTACGCCATTTTCTTCCAGCCCGAGCGCACGAACATATCGCGCAGAGCCTTTGGCGAGAACGGCGATATCGGCGACATATAGGGAATTCCGTAGGTCGAGAGCGAACACATTTTTATGACAACGGCTCCCGCCGCGAGCAAAAGTCCGTAAAGTCCGAAGAATCCTCCCGCGAGGATATAGATAAAGCGCAGGATAACGATCTTTTCGTACATTGTCGGCACAACGAAGCTGCATAGACCCGAAAGCGCCACTACAAGCACCATCGGCGCTCCGACAAGTCCCGCCGAGACCGTAATGTCTCCTATAACAAGTCCTCCGACAACGCCTATCGCGTGTCCTATGGGACGCGGAAGTCTTATGCCTGCCTCACGCAGTATCTCATACATGAAGTGAATGAACAAACATTCGACCATAAGCGAAAACGGCGCGGTCTGTTCGGCTGACGCAAGATTGAGGATCAGCGGAGAAGGCAGCATTTCGGGGTGATAAGACGCTATGGCAACGTATGCTCCGGGAAGAAAAAGCGTTATAAAATATGCCGCGAGTCTTACCGTTCGGATAAAAAACGCGTAGAAGGGAGTTTGGGTGTAGTCGTCGAGCGTCTGAAAGCTTTCGATAAACAAATGCGGCACAACAAGCGCAAACGGCGTTCCGTCAACAAGTATCCCCACTCTGCCTTCGTAAAGTTTTGCGGCGAAAACATCGGGCCGTTCACAGGTAGTACATTCGCTGAAAAACCAGCCGCCTTTTCCTTCAAGATACGGCTGGATATAGCCGCTTTCGAGAATGGTGTTCAGGCGTATGGAGCTTAGCCTTTTCTTTACGTCCCTTAAAAGCTTCGGAGAGACTTTGTCGGAAATATAGCAGACGCAGATATCCGTATTTGAGCGCGAGCCTACCTGAGACATCTCAAACACGAGCGTAGGGGATTTTACGCGGCGGCGAATAAGCGACATATTTGTACGGATAACTTCCACAAAGCCCTCGCGTGAGCCGCGGACATTAAGCTCGGAGGAGGGCTCGTCTATACCGCGCGATTTATAGCCCTGTATGCCGATGGCTATCGCGCGGCTCGTGCCGTTGGCTAAAATTATCGCAAAGCCCGACTGGAGCTTTAGGATAAGGTCGTCGAAATCGAGTATTTCGATCTGCTCGGCGGCGGTCAGATAAACATCAAAAAGCGCGTTTATAAACAAGTCGGGCGGCAGAAAGTCGTTGTTTGCGAGCGTATGGAGCTTGCTGTAAACAAGCTCCGCGAGAGTGTTGGTGCTTGTCATTCCCTCGCAGGTCAGAACCGCGATGTTGTTCTGACAGACCATTGCGGTTTTTATAATAACGTCGGACGAATTTCCCGTAAGGCTTTTTATTGCGTTCAGGTTGTCCTCGAGAGAAAAGGTTAGATTCACGGCTTTTTCTCCTTTCATGCTTGATCGGCTTGAATTATTTTTCACAGAAGAACAGATTTTATTCTTTTTTTGTTGACAAATGCTAAAAATAGTGGTAAACTGTATACAGTGGCAGTTTACAGTATTTTTGTCAATAATATCAAGGGGTTTTGCGGCTTCTTTTTGGGGAAGGAGTGTTTTGGGTGAAGATAGAATGGAATAAGAAGTATACGACCGTTGCGATCTACGCGCTTATTGTGATCGCGCTGGCGGTTTTGTTCGTTGTATTTGTGTTTAGGTTCGAGTCGTTTTCGGAGGGCTTTTCGTGGGTCGGCTCGGTTGTGGCGCCGGTTATATGCGGACTTGTTATTGCGTATATATTGAATCCGCTGATGATGTATTTTGAAAACAAGTTTTTCAAAAAGCTGAAAAATCCGCCGATCGTCGCTGATACTGCCGCAGTCAATAAAGGCAAGGCGGACAGCTCCCCGCTGAACAAAATCAAAAAGCTTCCCGAAAATCCGATCAAAAAGGCGCGCAGAAGAAAGACTATAGCAAGAGTTTTGTCGCTGCTGATAACGTTTGTGGTCGTGTTTGTGATAATCGGCGCTCTGATCTTAGCGGTCGGTCCGAATATCGCGAAGAGCATTGTGGATTTGGCGGACAGATTTCCGTATTATATAAAAGAGATCGAGCATTATCTCGAGGACTTTTTCGAGGACAATCCCGATATCTCGGCGTTTATCTTTGATGAGTTTACCGATCTGTCGGAAGAGCTTAAAAAGCTTGCGGAAACGCTTCAGCCCATGGCGGGAGACATAATCGGAAATGTTTCGAGCGGTCTGTGGAGCTTTGTTGTGTCGATACTGGTAGGGCTTAAAAACGTGCTGCTCGGTGTTATTATCGCGATCTACCTGCTTTTCAGCAAGGAGCGGCTTTTAGCGCAGTGCAAGCAGATAATATTCGCGTTTATCAAGGAAAAGCACTGGAAAGGATTTTTCTCGTTCTGCTCGAAAAGCAACAACATTTTCAAGAAATATATCGTTTCAAATCTTGTGGACGCGATGGTTGTTTTCGTGTTTATGCTTGTCGGAATGTTTATCATGAAGATGCCTTATGCGACGCTTGTTTCGGCAATTTGCGCGGTCACAAACCTTATTCCGTTTTTTGGTCCTTTTATCGGAGCGGTACCCTGCGCGGTTCTGATCTTGCTTGACGACCCGTCAAAGGTCATCTGGTTTGCGCTTTTTGTGCTTGTTTTACAGCAGTGCGACGGAAACATCATAAAGCCGTTTTTGTTCGGCGAAACAATGGGGCTTCCCGCTATCTGGGTGCTTGTGTCGATAATACTCGGCGGGGGACTGTTCGGGATCCCGGGAATGCTTCTCGGAGCGCCTGTGTTTGCGGTAATTTACACAATGTCCGCGGATTTTGTAAAGGCAAGGCTCAAAAAACAAAATCTGCCCGAAAGTACGGAAACGTATGTCCAATCGATCGAAGATTTCTCAAATGAGTATCTCGCCGGCAGAGCCGAAAGCTCAAAGTCCGACACGAAATAAAGACGGCGCGCTATGTTATAAAGGCAGCGGATGAATTGTATAAAATAACCTAAGGCTCGGAGATTTCCGAGCCGAACTTTTTTGCGCGATTTTGAGGATCGGGGGAGAAATTATGTTGATTTTTTATGAGAAATATGGTATAATCTTATATATGTATGTAAAATCAGCGTTTAAATGATTAATTATGACCGAAGAAAAGTTTGTGTTAATCGGAGATGAGAAAATGAAGCCTGTAAACATCGGATTTGGAAATGTGGTAAACGAGGACAGGATAGTGGCGGTGGTAAGCCCCGAGGCCGCGCCCATAAAGCGCATCGTACAGCTCGCAAAGGACAACGGCTCGGCTATTGACGCGACCTGCGGAAGAAAGACCCGCGCGGTTATAATTTGTGACAGCGGGCACGTTGTGCTGTCGGCGCTTTTGCCGGATACAATAGCGGGAAAGACCTCGAAAAATGAGGAAAAAAACGCGGACTGACGGAGGGAATATGGAAAACAAGGGAGTATTGTTTGTGGTTTCCGCGCCTGCGGGCTGTGGAAAGGACACTATATTAAACGAATTTTTCAAGCGCACGGACACGGCGGGATATGCTGTTTCGGCTACCACAAGGGCTATGCGCGAGGGTGAGATAAACGGCGTACATTATCATTTCCTGACAGTCGAGGATTTCAAGGAAAAAATAGAAAGCGGCGAGGTTCTTGAATACACCGAATACTGCGGAAATTTCTACGGAACGCTCAAAAAAAGCGTCGGAGACCTGCTTAGTCAGGGGAAGGACGCTGTGCTGAAGATAGAGGTCGAGGGGGCGATGAATATTCGCAGGAAGTTCCCCGACGCCTGTCTTGTATTCATCCTGCCGCCGTCGCTCGAGGTTCTGGAAAAACGGCTTCGCGGCAGAGGGACCGAGACCGAGGAGAAAATTATGGAAAGGACCGCACAGGCGAAAACCGAGCTTAAATTTGCGGAAAATTATGATTATATCATCGTAAACGACGATTTAAACGTGGCTGTGGAAGACCTGCTTGGTGTTTTTCGAGCGGAAAAGCTAAGAAAGCCGCGCCGCGAGAGCGTTCTGAAAAGCATTATGGGAGAAGAAAATTGACCGCGAGAATTGCTGTGGAGAATACGCTTTTCGCGTTTGATAAGCTGTTTTCGTATGATATCCCGAGCGGCTTTTCCGAGAGGGTATTGCCGGGGGTTCGCGTTGTTGTGCCGTTTGGCAGAGGAAACACAAAGCGCGTGGGGTTGGTTTTTGAGATAACAGACGAAGCTGATGAAAAGATAAAGCCGATAAGCGCGGTTATTGACGAGGAGCCGATAATTTCCGAAGAGCTTCTTAAGCTTTGCGTCTGGCTTCGCGAAAATACCTTCTGCACTTATTTCGATTCATTCAGGGCAATTTTGCCGCCCGGACTTTCATACTCGCTCAAAAGCAGATTTTCGTTAGCGGAGGGCGTTGATAAACAACTGCTCTCCGATGAGGATAAAATGCTCTTAAATATGTTGTTGGACGCCGAAAGCTCTGTTGAATTATACGCCGAGCGAAAGGGCGATATCGAAAAGCTGATAAAACAGGGAATTATCGTCCGCGAGGAGATCCCAAAGCGCAGAGTCGGCGACGAGAGCGTGATTATGGTGAGGCTTTCGGAGAGCTTTGACGAAGCGGTAAAGCTTAGTCCAAAGCAGAAAACGGCGGTTGAATTTGTGCGGGAAAACGAGAGCGCGTCGATTCGCGAGGTGTGTTATGCGTGCGCCTCAACGGCGGCGGTCGTAAACAGGCTTATTGATAAAAATGTTTTCGAGAGGTTTGAGCATTCGGTTTTCCGAACGGAAAGCGGCATTGAAGCAAGCGAGAACCCCGAGGATATTGTTTTTTCGCCTAAACAGCAGGATATCTTCAACGGCATACTGTCGCTGATGAACGATGATAAGCCTCGCTGTGCGCTGCTTCGCGGAGTTACGGGAAGCGGAAAGACCTCGATTTTTGTGCGGCTTATAAACGAAGCGCTGAAGCAGGGGAAAACGGCGATGATGCTTGTGCCGGAGATATCGCTTACGCCGCAGATGGTCGGAAAATTTAAGCGGCTTTTCGGAGAAAAGATCGCTATTATGCACAGCTCTTTGTCTGTCGGCGAACGCGCGGACGAATACCGCCGCGTAAAAGAAGGCAGAGCGCGGATCGTTATCGGAACAAGAAGCGCGGTTTTTGCTCCCGTAAAGAATCTGGGTATAATCGTAATCGACGAGGAGGGCGAGCAGAGCTATAAGTCCGAAAACACTCCGCGCTATCACGCGCGCGAGGTCGCAAAACAGCGCTGTTTCGCGCAAAACGCGCTTTTGCTGTTGGCGTCGGCGACTCCCTCGCTCGAAAGCTATTATAACGCGAAGAATGGGCGGTACAGCCTGTTTGAGATAGACGAGCGGTATAAAAACGCGGTTTTGCCGGATGTGAGCATAATCGATATGAGAAACGAGCGGCAGGGCGGAAATATGTCGGATTTCAGCGAGCCGCTTGTTGAAGCGCTTGAGGAAAACCTGAGCAAGGGCGAGCAGTCGATAATACTGCTGAACAGGCGTGGCTACCGAACGAGCGTAAGATGCGCCCAATGCGGAAAGCCTGTGGAATGTCCGAACTGTTCCTTGCCGCTTACGTATCACAAGGCAAACGACAGCCTTATATGCCACTACTGTGGGTTTATAAAGCGGCCCGATAAGATATGCGGCAGATGCGGCGGCCATTTTTTCAGCATGAAGGGCGAAGGAACACAGCTTGTCGAGGATACGCTCTCACAGCTTTTCCCGAGTGCAAGACTGCTCAGAATGGACGCGGACACGACCTCGGGAAAAGCGGCGTTTGAAAAACGGTTCAGCGCGTTTGCAAACCACGAGTACGATATAATGGTCGGAACGCAGATGATAGCAAAAGGGCTGGATTTTCCCGATGTAACGCTCGTGGGTGTGCTGAAGACGGATAACCTTCTTTATACGGCAGATTATAAGGCGTATGAGCGCACCTTTTCGCTTATTACCCAGGTTGTGGGGCGCGCGGGACGTGCCGAAAAAAAGGGCAGAGCTATCATTCAGACGTTTTCCCCCGAGCATTTTGTGATAAATCTTTCCGCAAGACAGAACTATCCCGCGTTTTATGAAGAGGAGATAAAGCTCAGAGACGCGATATTCTGTCCGCCGATGTGCGATATAGTTGAATTTGGGTTTTCGGCGGTTTCGGAATATGCCTGTGCAAATGCCGCAAGGAAATTCGCGAGGGTGTTATCCGAAAAGGCAAGAGCATACGGAGAGCGCGTTCCGATAAGGATACTCGGACCCGCGCCGAATGTCGTGGGGAAAATAAACGGCCGATATCGCTTTACGCTTATCGTCAAATGCAAAAACAGCCCGCTCTTGCGAAAAACAGTAGAGGAGACGCTGAGATTCGCGTATGAGGATAAGGAATTTGAAAACATAAAGTTTTACGGCGATATTGTTTAGCATATGACGGCATAATATTGAAATACAGAAACTGAAAGGAAATTGAAATGGCGCTAAGAGAGATATTTAAGTTCGGCGACGATATTCTCAGAAAAAAATGCCGCGAAGTCACGGCTTTTGACGAAAAGCTATGGCAGCTTCTCGACGATATGGTTGAAACGCTTCAGGCGGCTGACGGAGTGGGGCTTGCCGCGCCGCAGGTCGGAATACTCAGGAGAGCGATCGTTATTGATGTGCGCGACGGAAACGGCGCTTTGGAGCTTATTAATCCCGTTATCACCGAAATAACAGGCGTTCAGGTCGGAAACGAGGGATGTCTTTCGGATCCGGGGGAATGGTGTGAGGTAGAAAGACCCCAGACTGTAAAGGCAAAGGCATTTGACAGAAACGGAAAAGAGATCGAGGTTGAGGGAAGCGGTCTGCTTGCGAGAGCGATCTGTCACGAGGTCGATCATCTTGACGGGATCTTGTTTATTGACAGAGTGAAAAAGGATTTAGCAAAAAGGTCGTGAAAAAATGATAAGAGATATTCTTACTTTTGATAATCCGCTTTTGCGAGAGCATTCGCAGGAGGTCAAAAGGTTTGACGAGGAGCTTTGGGAGCTTCTCGATGATATGTATGAAACCATGAATAATGCGGACGGGATAGGCATAGCCGCTCCGCAGATAGGCGTCCTGAAACGCGTAATAGTTATTGATACAGGCGGTCAGGCGGGAAAAATCGAGCTTATAAACCCTATCATAACGGCGATGTGGGGAAAGCAGGAGGAGGCGGAGGGCTGTCTTTCGCTTTTACATAAAAGAGGGATCGTGTGCAGACCTATGCACGTGCGCGCGAAAGCCTATGACCGCTATGGAAAGCTGTGCCGCTATCATGTAAAAGAGCTTCTCGCGAGGGCGTTCTGTCATGAAACAGACCACCTGAACGGCGTTTTATATAAGGACAAGGTAATTGAATGGGTCGAGGATGAGTAAAAAACGCATATTTAAGGCAATACCGCGCGGCTGTATATTTTCGCTTTGGAAACGAGGTTTTGATTTATGAAGGTTGTATTTATGGGAACTCCCGAGATCGCGGCGAGGAGCTTTCTTTATCTTAAGAAAACGGGATTTGATATCGCGGCTGTTTTTACCCAGCCCGACAAGGTTAAAAACCGCGGGCAGAAAATAGAATTTTCTCCGGTAAAAAAGCTTGCGGTCGAATATGATGTTCCGGTTTATCAGCCCGGCTCGTTAAAGCGCGGAGATGACGCGGAAAGGTCGCTTCAAATTCTGAAGGAAATCGATCCCGATGTTATCGTGGTGGTCGCATATGGGCAGATATTGCCGAAAAGCGTACTGGAGCTTCCGAAGTACGGCTGTATAAACCTTCATGCGTCGCTTTTGCCGAAATACCGCGGAGCAGCACCCATTCAGCGCTGTATACAAAACGGAGAAACAGTCTCGGGCGTATGCACGATGAAAATGGACGAGGGGCTTGATACGGGTGATGTTATTATGACCTTTGAACAGCCGATATCTCCCGATATGACGGGTACGGAGCTTACGGAGATATTTGCCGTTAGGGGAGCGGAGCTTCTGGTACAGACGCTCGTAAAGCTTGATACAAAAACCGCGCACTTCAGTTCCCAGGAATACTGTGAAACGCCGTCATATGCCGATAAGATCACAAAAGAGGAGCTTTGTGTTGATTTTACGAAACCGGCAAAGCAGGTCCACGATTTTATCCGCGCAATGGCAGATGTTCCGTGCGCGTACACGTTTTTGGACGGAAAACGGCTGAAAATTTATCGTTCCGCGCCTGTTGGTATAACCTCGGAGCTTGAGGCGGGAACCGTCGCCGATGAAAAAAGCTTTGCGGTCGTATGCGGTGACGGACGATGCGTAGAGCTGCGCGAAGTCCAGCTCGAAGGCTCAAAGCGTATGAAGTCCGAGGATTTTCTGCGCGGGAAAAAGCTTGAAAAAGGACAGACGTTAGGAAGGTAAACCAAAGCTTGTTTACAGGGACAATAAACAGGAGTATGCTTATATTACCGCGCTTTGCGGGAAATGTGAACACGCTCCGATAAGGAGATTAAAATGGCGAACGCACGATTGACGGCGATAAGGCTGCTTTTGAAAATGGACAGCGAAAGCGCTTACTCGAATATTCTGCTCGACAGCGCGCTTTCGGAGGAGGGACTTTCCGAGCGCGACAAGGCATTTGCCGCGGCGCTGTTTTACGGCGTTACAGAGCGGAAAATGACGCTCGATTATATTATAGCTCAGAACAGCAGACTGCCTTTTGATAAAATCGAAAAAGAAACTGTGGAGATCTTGCGCGCAGGGTTTTATCAGCTCCTTTATATGCCGTCCGTACCCGAGAGCGCGGCTGTTAACGAAAGCGTGAAGCTTTGCAAAAAGCTGAAGCTTTTCAACTCCGAGGGCTTTGTGAACGGTATGCTGAGGAATTTCCTCAGAAAGAACAAGTCAGTGGATTATTCGGGACTTTCGGACGAGGAAAGGCTTTCGATCGAATATTCATGTCCGCTGTGGCTCGCAAAAAAATGGAGAGCGGAATACGGAGAGGAAAATGCCGTAAAGGCGCTCGAAGCGTCTTTGGGAGCGCCGCCGCTTTTCGCGAGAGTCAATACAACAAAGGTAAGCGACGAGGAGCTTTTGGAAATACTGAAAAAGGAGGGCGTTCCGGCGGAGAAAAACCCGAAGCTCGGCGGCTGTATACGGCTTAAGAAAACGGGCGACCTCGAACAGATCAAGGCTTTTAACGACGGACTTTTTCATATTCAGGACGTTTCAAGCCAGCTTTGCTGTATGACGCTCAGACCGATAGTCAACGAAACGGTCATAGATATGTGCGCCGCTCCCGGGGGCAAATCCTTTACAATGGCGGAGCTTATGGGGAACAACGGAAGGGTCATAAGCCTTGACCTTTACGACGCGCGGACAAATCTTATCTCCGACGGAGCTAAGCGTTTGGGTCTTAGGATAATAGAAGCGCGGCAGAATAATGCCGTGAGGTTTGACGAAACGCTTCCTCAGGCGGACAGGGTGCTTTGCGATGTGCCGTGTTCGGGGCTTGGGGTCATACGCAGAAAGCCCGAGATAAAATACAAATCCGAGAGCGAATTTGACGAGCTTCCTACGCTCCAGCGCGCGATATTAGAGGTGTCGTCGCGTTATGTGAAGGTCGGCGGAACGCTTGTTTACTCGACCTGTACGCTTTCGCGCCGCGAAAACGACGATGTCGCGCAGGCTTTCGCGCAGAGCCACCCCGAATTTTCGCCTATCGTCCAGCCTATTCCCTATGAAAACGCGGAAAACAGTCCGACAAGGACGTTTTTCCCCGACAAGGACGGCGGCGACGGATTTTTTACCGCGGCGTTCAGGCGGATAGAGTAAAATCAAGTTATAGGTGAGCGTACGGAAAGTCTTTGAAAGGGAGTCTGAGGGAAAACTTTCTTCAGAAAGTTTTCCCTCAG
>JAFLUE010000001.1:2860-48515 GCA_022508945.1 Oscillospiraceae bacterium | reverse complement strand
GCGCCAAGCAGAAGCTCCGAACAGGCGGACAGCGTGCTTCCCGTAGTACATACATCGTCTATAAGAACAACCTTTTTCCCGCGAAGATCTGCGCTTTTGTCAAGATAAAAGCTGTTTTTGGCGTTTTCGGCGCGCCTTTTCATGCTCAGCCCCTTCTGTGCGATCTTTCCTCTGCGTGCTTTAATAGCCTTGACCGAGGGGATGTTTTTGTTCCACGATATCCTTTTCGCTATCATCTCCGCCGGAGAAAATCCAAGCCCTATAAAGCTCTGAAAACTGCTCGGCACAGGCACAAGCATATCCGTATTTTTAAGCTCGTCCGATATCAGTCTTTGCATCATCTGTGCGAACGCGTCGACCGCATACGCCTTTCCGCCGAATTTCATCGTATAGACCGCCATACGCGCTCTTTGTATGTAATAGCAGCAGGCGTAAAACCGCGTGATATTTTCCGGCGGCACAAGCGGCTTTTTCACATACGGAAGAAATTTACAACAGCTTTCACACCAATATTCGTCCGCGCCTATTATTCTTTCGCAAAACGGACAGATATTCGGGAAAACGAGCGAAATGATCTTCCGATATTTCCTGTATATTTCCGATCTATCCAAAGCTGTCCTCTGTGCTGTCTTTGGAAATATCCCCCATATTGTCTTCGATCAGTGCCTTTAAGCATGACACTCTTTCATTGCGCCGGTCGTTTAAAAGCATAGCGCTTATCTTATTTTCCGTTCCTATGACAATGAGCGTCGATTTTGCGCGTGTCACGGCGGTATAAAGAATGTTTCTGTAGGAAAGCTTTTCCATTCCGTTCGGAAGAGGGATTATGACCGCGGGATATTCGCTTCCCTGGCTTTTGTGTACAGTCATCGCGAAGGCGTGTTCTATGTTTTTGAGCATATCGCCCTCATAAACCGCCCTTCTGCCGTCAAAGTCTATAAGAAGCCGCATATTGAGCCTGTCCGCTTCGATTATCGTTCCGATATCGCCGTTATAGACGCCGTGGGATTTTTCGTTTCCCCTCCTCCACTCAACGTCATAGTCATTTTTGTTCTGCATTATTTTGTCGCCCTCGCGAAACAGCGTGTTTATAAACTTTACCTCGCGCTTGTCGCTTGCCGCGGGATTAAGCGCCCTCTGAAGCTCGGAATTCAGCTTCATCGTCCCCACAGCGCCCATTCTCGAAAGGCAAAGGACTTGTATCTCCCCTATCGGGTCATAGCCGTAGCTTTTCGGAAGACGCGCCGCGCAGAGATCGCACACAAGCCTCATTGTATTCTCCTCGCTTTCGGACCTCATGAAAAAGAAATCGTTTTTTCGGTCGTTAAGCTCCGGCATCTCGCCCCTTATGATGGCATGGGCATTTGTGACAATAAGGCTTTGGGCTGCCTGACGGAAAATTTTGGTGAGCCCTGTTTTCGGGACCCTCCCCAAGCTCACCAAATCCCTCAGGATATTTCCCGCGCTTACCGACGGGAGCTGGTCGCTGTCTCCGACAAGAATGAGCCTTGTCGAGCTTTTTACCGCCCTTAAAAGCGAGGCGAAAAGCACAGCGTCCACCATAGACATTTCATCCACAATAAGCACATCGCACGAAAGCGGATTTTCCTCGTTTCTGCGGAAAACGTTCTCCCCCGTTGAAAAATCAGCCTCGAGAAGTCTGTGTATAGTCTGCGCGGGGGACTCCGTAAGGTCGGCGATCCTCTTTGCGGCTCTGCCCGTAGGCGCGCAGAGCTTTATACTGAGTCTTCGCTTTTTGCAAAGCTCAATGACCGCGTTGAGAGTTGTTGTTTTTCCCGTTCCGGGACCGCCTGTTATTATAAAAACGTGGTTGTTCATACAGCCGTTTATTGCCGCGGTCTGAACCTCGTCATATTCAATTCCGCATTCCCACGAGATCCCGTTTATTTCTTCCGAAAAATCGGTGTTCTCGTTTTTTGAGCGCTTTATCATCTCGCAGAGCTTCTTGGCTATAAAGCTCTCCGCGCGGAAATATTCCGAAAGAAAGACATATTTCGCCGGCGGTTCGCTGCCGCTTTCATAGCACGTGATCTCCCCGCTCGCTTCGAGGAACTCCAGCGCCGAGACATACAGATCTTCGCTTACCATAAGCCATGTCGTCAGCCTGTCACGCAAAAGCGCTTCCTTTATACAGGTATGACCGTCATTGACCGCTTTTCTCAGCTCGTGGAGTATACCGGCGGATACGCGCTCCTCGCTGTTTTTGGGGAAGTTCAGATCCTCGGCGATCCTGTCCGCTTCCGCAAACGGAAGGTCTATCCCCCACCCGCATAAGCAGTATGGATTTCCCTCGACCGCGCGTATAAGGTCGCTTCCGTACTTTTTCCATGCCGCCGATATAAAGCCGTATGAAACGGAGTATTTTGAAAAATATGTAAGCGCCTTTCTTATCCCCGAGATGCTCTGATATTCTTTTCCGATTAGAAAAGCCCTTTCTGCCGTAACGCCCTTTAACGCGGAAAGCTGAACAGGATCGTTTTCGAGAATATCCGCCGTTTTTTCGCCGAACGCGTCTACGATCTTCTTCGCCAAAACCGAGCCAACTCCGCTAAGTATCCCCGACGCCAGATATTTCTGAAGCATTCTGAGATCGGTCGGAAGCCGCCGTTCAAAAATATCTACGGAAAACTGCCTTCCGTATTTTGAGTTGTTTACATATTCGCCGTATACCGTAAGACATTCTCCCTCGCGTACATCGCCCATTATCCCGACCGCTTCGACAAGCTCCCCGTCAACGTCCAGATCGAGTACGATATACCCGTTGTCCTCATTATAAAAAACAATGCCCTCAACATTTCCCGAAAGGCAGATAAAATTCTTATATGTTTCCATTCTTCCTTATACCACTTCGCCCGAATCGTCAAATCATCCGATTTTTTCGACGACTCTTACGTTTTCGTATTTTTCCGAAAGCATTTTCGCCTGTTCACAGTCCTCACTGCAAATTATACATATCTCGCCGACAAAAGCGTCGCGCTGCACGTGGATAATAAAGCTTTCAAGATTTTCACAGGGCTTTACATAAATATCGACTGTCTGAGTATAACCGCTTCTCAGCGCGCTCCACAGCAGGTACGCCAGCATCGCCGCAGCGAACACAAGCAGAAAAATGACCGCAAACGCTCCCAAAAACTCCATAAAACCGCCTCCTCAAAGGCAGTATATGCGTTCAGCCGAATTTAAGTGAATTCTAAGGCAATACCGCACAATCAACGCCCTTTGCGCTTTGTCGGCGCCCGCTTGTAATTTTTTCGTTGTTATTGCTTTAATTCAATACAGTTCCAGCCCTCTTCGTTCTTTTTAACAACAGCTTCATATCCGCTTTCGGAGAGTGCCGCCATGACCTCATCAACCCTATCGTCGATAATTCCCGAAACGATAAGTATACCGTTCTTATTAAGAAACTCGCCGAACAGCGGACTCATTCCGATAATTACGTCCGCCACGATATTCGCGCACACGACGTCATATCCCCCGCCGATCTCTTTGCGAAGCTCCGCGTTTTCGATAACGTTTCCGCAAAACGCTCTGTACCGCGATCTGTCAAAGTGATTTTTCTCGATATTTTCCGAGGCGGTACTTACCGCGTTCTCAAAAATATCGCAAACGACAGCCTCTTTTGCTCCGAAAAGCAGAGCCGCTATAGACAATATCCCGCTTCCGCAGCCAAGATCAAGCACTCTTTCTCCGCCTTTTATCACACCCTCAAGCACCTCCATAACCATTTTCGTTGTGTGGTGCTGTCCTGTGCCGAAGGTTGATGCGGGGTCGATCTCGAGTATTTTGTCGTCTTCCTTTGCGTCATAATTTTCCCACGACGGCTTTACTATAAGGCTTTTCCCCACGCGAAAGGGCTTGTAATATTTCTTCCAGTTGTTTGCCCAGTCCTCCTCGCGTACATTTTTAAGCTCTACACGCAGATCCCCGTAAAAGCCGTCCGCGTTTTCCAAATTAAGCTCATCGACCATAAGCCTTATCTGAGTAAGCTGTTCTCTGCCCTGGTCGTTGTCGTGGACGTAGACCGTAACGCACGGCTCCGCCGTTTCAAGTCCCATAAGGCTGTCGTCAACATAATCCCAATTCGAGCTTTTATCCGCTAAAAAATCCTTGAAATCCGCGCTGTCGCGAACCGCAAACCCGTCTATCCCACAATCCGTAAGTCTCGCGCAGATACCGTCTATTGCCGCGCTCGACGTATAAATATCTATCTGAATGAAGCTGTCCATAAATAACCTCACTATACAATAATACAGTTTGATTATACCATATATTGTAGAAAAAATCAAGTAGTTAATGAAAATTTGCAGTTTACAGTACGCAATACACAGTAAACAAACGCGCACGTTTGACGTCAAAAAATACTGTTTACTGTCATATGTCAGCTTTAAACTGTATCAAATGCTCTTGACAAACGGAAAAAAGTGTGATACAATAACAAAAATGGGTCCGTAAAGGCTTCGACGGGGATTCTGAGGCACGATAAGCGAGCGGTGAGGGCGAATCACCTAAAAAGCGCAAACTTAAATTTAAACGCAGACGAAGATCTCGTTTTAGCAGCAGCCTAAGCGCGCTGCCGTCGACCTTTGCTCTACTGCGCGCAAAGCTTCGGCGTCAATCAGCAGTGAACGTCTTCGGTGAGTTGTCTTGCAGCCGTTGATGTATCAAAGACTACCAAATCCTTCAGCCTGTTTGCCGGCGGTGGGACGAGGGAATCCTAAATGACAAACTGCGCTCGGAGAAGATCGTGAGGACGGGTTTTCGGACAGGGGTTCAATTCCCCTCGGATCCACCAAGCTTTATTTTTTAAAAACCGCATCGTTGCCGCAAAAGGCTTAACAATGCGGTTTTTCTTGTATTTACTTTGCTTCGATTTTTAACCGAATAACCATAAAAATACCTCGAAAATCGGCATTTTAAGCAACTATGCAACACGAAATGCAACACGAAGTTTGAAACTAATTATCCTATAACATAGCCACTTTTAAGCAAAAATAAAGACGAGGAATGACCACGCCTTTATGAAATGTTATTTGCTTAAATCTATTCTTAGTCTTTCTTGTATATGCTCAATAAGTACATTCATTTGAGTACAAGGAACTTTTTTATGTGGCGGATCATTCTCTTTAAAAAGCTTTTCTAATTTCCTGGCATTATCCATTGCTTTTTTAATTTTCTGCGGAGAATGAATCAAAGAAAAAACATCTTCCGACTTATCGTATTTTTCACCAAGTAAATCTGTCAACTTCTTAAAATATGTTTCTCGCCCAATATCGCTATTAAGATATTCATAATGTAGAATATACCATAATTCAAAGCATTCATTTGACCATATCGGTATGTATCCTCTTGATAAAGCCATCTTTATAGCATTATCAAATTGACTCGCTTTAAAAGAATCTTTGTCAAACAGCACAAATGTTTTTGCATATGGCAACCCTCTTTTAAGTGAATTAAATTCATCAGCAAAATTATAAAAATCATCAACACTTTGTACTAAATTTTCTGTGTTTCGACCAACACCTCGTATATCTGATTTAATAGGAGATTGAGAAGAAATTTCATTTGCAAATTTTATCAACCTATCAAGATATATTGGCTCCGTCTTAGTTCCCTCGCAAACAAATAGCCATGTTTCCGAACGTTGAACCAATACTTTTTGTCGACGAATTTGCTGTTCTTCTTTTCTTTTTTTAAATAGTTGGTCAGACAATACAATCACCCCTCTTCTTGGAAAGGAACCGCTCCAAACCTACCGGAAAGATAATGTTTACCAAAGCTCAAATCCGATCTAACGCCACCTTCTCCATCATCAAAATCAACAAGTGAGTACATAGTTGACTTGTGATTCAATTTTTCCACAAACCAGATTTCGTCTCTTCTTAAATCTGATGAATCCAAACAGATAATGTTATGGGCTGAAAAAACAAGTTGAGCTCCTTTGGAATTCGACTTTTTGTCTTTAAACATCTGTACAATTCTTCGTAAAATTAATGGATGAATTTTAGAGTCGAACTCATCAATAAATAATGTTCCACCAATTTCTAAAACTAAAAATATTAGCACAGAAATATATAATAGTTTATTAGTCCCTTCAGATTCCAATTCAAATGGAACATCATACTTTTTCCCATTAACCAAATGAACAGTTTGAGCAATTTTTACTATTTCTCCATCTGGATTGGTAGCCGTAATAGTTTTAATTCCATATATACTTGGATCAATCTCACGAATAAATGAAATATAATTATTAACGATATCATTGTTATTAGTTTTACTAATAAATTCCCCAACGAGAAATTGACTTACTGCATTTGATCCAAGGAATTCGTTACCATTAAAAATAGTAACATTCATACCCAAGAACCATTCAAAAATAGAACATAATTCAGGTTCTTTTTCTCGCAGTCCTATTTCTGTCAATAATAAAGTTTTATTACTTTTCCTTGAAGCACAGTACAAAAGCTCATCTCTCATTTTTTGATTTACATCGCCAATAAAGACACTATTATTACGTTTAAAAATCATTTTTTCTACAGTTGGATTTTTACTTAATTTCTTTTTATATAGGTATTCTTTAAGAATGGTTTCACTTGTGCATGTAAATCCATATTTGTATTGATATCCATCAATTAAAATTGAAACTTCATAGCTTGTTGGAGTAGATGAAAGTTTTGACTGAAACATAAAAGGAATTGAAAAACTTCTTTTTGAGGCCTCCGGCAATGTTCCTCCATCCAAAAAGCGCTGGACGACAACCGATTTCATACGCTCAATCGCCATAAAAAATGAAGACTTTCCGCTTGCGTTAGCACCATACACTGCTGCAATGGGCAAAATATTCACACCATTGCAATCAATTAAGCTATACTTATGTTCCTTAATTGAAGTGGCTGCCATATCAAAAGTAACTTCTTCAGCAAAACATCTGAAATTTGAAAATTTAAATTGAAGTAGCATACCCTTTACCTCTCTATCGCATATTATATACATAATACCACACCTTTCTTAAAAAGTCAAGAATTTTGAGAAAATTTCTCCAAATCATCAAAAATAACGATTAATTTATTATACCTTATCGTAAATAAAAATAATCATTTATCCGCTTATCACAACTTGTAAATTTCTGTAAAAAAAAAGATTGCGTCATTGAAAGTAGTCAAATAATAACATATAACACAAAAATCGGCTGCCTACCCTCTTGGATAGACAGCCGCCCAAATTTTATCATGTGGTTGCTACATTTCTCAACAACTACAAATCAAGTCACACTTCTGTCCCTTCAAAAGTGTGGCTTGATCTGTATTTTATATATATTCTTCATGTTTTTAAGATTGAGTTCAACTTTTAATCTTAATTTATCCAACAACACTCAAATCCCCTGTACGTACCGCAGCTATGACCGTCCCGCCGTAGGCGATAACCGCGCGGTCGCCTCTGATCTCGGTTATAACGTGGTCGCGATGATAAACGAACGAAGCCAGACCCTTGCCGTTATAGTCCTTTGCGCCGTCACGCAGGCGAACCGTGTCGCCGACCTTGAACGCGAGAGATTCTGCCGTCTCCGCAGTATCGGAAATGTCGCTGACATTGATCCAGCCCGTGACATCGGGATTTCCCGCCGATGTGGTAACGCGGATCCTTTCGCAGATCACGGTGTCGGACTGTATGTAATAATCGCCGCTTATGACATTAGACTGCCGTGCGGCGTATGCCGAGACGAACAGCGGAGCGCTCTTCAGCGTGATCTTATCGCCCGTCTTATACTCCTTGACCTCGGGAATCGCGGGGATCTCGGACGCTGACTGCCCATAGCCGTTGAAGCCGCCGCTGATAATGATAGACGGGTAGTCGATATATCCGAAATCCAAGTCAACCTTGTCCGAGATCCCCGGACAAGCGCCGCTGCCCGAATACTGCCAAATACCGTAGCTTCCGCTGTAATTGCATTTTGAGCCATATTCAGCGATCCACAGCGCATATCGCTTGACGACTTCATTTGTGATGTGCGTTTGCAGAGGACATCTGCTGATATACAGTCCTGCAAAATATCCCGCGTCTTCAAGTGTATTGCAGAATGTACTTACGATCTCCGAACATACAGCCTTGCCCGCGTTAAACTGCTCCTGCCGCTCTATGTCAATGTAGATGGGATAATCAAACTGTTTTCCCGAAAGAGCAGCAATACAGCACTCCGCTTCGTTTTTCGCGTCCTCGGCGGACAACGCGCAACTGTACCAATACGCGCCGACGTGCAGACCTGCCGCCTTTGCTCCTGCGTAATTGCGCTCGAAAAAGCTGTCAACAAAATTGCTCTGACCTGCCTTTATGATAACGAAATCAATGCCGCTTGCCTTAACCTTGTTGAAATCAACTGTTTTCTGATAATTTGAAACGTCAATTCCCTTAAACATAATTATTCCTCCTTGTCATTATTCGCCGCGTCCGAAAGTCCCTCGCCGAGTATGTATCCCACGACCGCCGCGCCGCTCAGGATCGAGCCGCTTATCTTGTCGGCGTTCTCCTGCGAGCCGCCGAAGATCACGACAAGACCTGCGACAAATCCCGCGACCGCTACCCACAGCTTGCGGCTCGTAAGCTTTCTTTTCCAGTCAATCTTCATAAATTTCCTCCTTTAATGTCCTTTGTAAAATTCTTCAAGATCATCAACGCGATTTGAAATCTCTTTGATCTGCTCCTCCACAACGGGTAATCGCCGTGCAAAGCTGTTGTGTTCCTCTACCTTTTTTTCGAGCTGCTCTATGCGGTATGCAGTGAGTTTAGACGACACCAGGATACCTCCCAACGACCCGCCGAGTGTGCCTACAAGTGACACCAGAGCGCAAATTACCGTACTATCCACTTAATCACCCCCTCCCAGCTCTGCAAGCTCATTGCGGAGTATTACCGCTTGTGCTTCGATCTCGCGAAGCTTGTCCTTATCATCATCGGTCGGAGTTCCCGCAAGAATAGCGCGAAGCGGACGTATTGCCTGATTGTCAAGCGCGGTGAGCTGCTGTTTTATTTCCGCTGCTCTGCGTTCGGGGGAGTTAAGTATAGCGGCTCTGTCCGCTTCGATTTCTTCGTCTGTGCGGCGTACAACACGCTTCCCGTCCCATTTGTACAAGGGGATACCGTCCAATGCGCGGATAGGCGGATTTTCCTCACCATCGGGAAATAGTCTGAATTGATAACCGCCACGATCGTTGATACAGATTGCGTTGGACGTGTCCTTCTCAGGTATCGTGCCGTCAGACCAGCCATTGATTATCACCCCATCAGATCTAATTTTGATATAATGATGGTTATAAAATAAATTTTCCACTACAAAATCCTCCTTTACAAATTGCTGTCAATAATAAGATAGGAGTCGGCAGTACGTATATCGGCAACACCGTAATCTCCGCGCTCAAACACTCCCGACCAGTCACAAGGTATCATGATCTGTAAATAATTTGCACCTGTACGGACTGATTTTGCCGCAACATCTTTTACGGTCGCTACTGCTATTGCCCCCGGACCATACCGGACGGCGGTCATAGTTCCGACTAATTTCACCGTTGGCTGTTTAAGGCGCGGACACATTGGCAACGGATACTGTATTTCAATTTCCTCCGCAGCTCCTGCTATAAAAAATCCTACTGATGATATACCGGTGTCGCTTGAATAAGGGATAACAACCTGATATCTTTGACACTTAGCCAACTCCTGCCCCTTGTTTGGCGGCGGGTCGTTCAATATCCACCTGCCGTTTTCGTCCTGATGTGCAAGTGTCTGACGGTTGCCGAGTTCGAGTTTGACAGCAGCAAAAGAGATGGGGTCAACGTTGCCTTCTTCGAGTATAATTCTAAAAACTATAGTCGAATCTGTGCTATCAAAACCAATATCCATATAGCATTTATCGGATATCCTGATGTTTTTCCCGTCGTAGCCTTCACTGCCTATCGGAATGGTATCTGTATCATATGTCAGCTTGCCGTCAGCAGTTAAAACACTCAATGAAAATGTTTTTCCTTTAAATCCACTATCTTCAATCTTCTGAGTAAAAACCGTCACTTGCTCCGTATTATTTTTTGATAAGACAATAGCTCCATTATTTTTGTCTAATGTTACTATACCGTTGAACATATGCCACCTGTCGATCGTATACCCTATTTCCGTATACTCCGTCTGTCCGCGCTGGTTTATAGGGTCTGCAAAATACCAGTTGTCCAAAAGGTTGGGATTGCTTATCTCTGTTTTGTCGGCTTTGGAAGCGAGCTGATCTTCTATAGCAGCCGCCGCGTTGTTGGCTGCTTGCGCGGCATGAACAGCATCTTCCACAGCCTTATTCGCGCTGCTTGTCGCCATATTCGCTGCTGATACAGCATCATTTGCATTACTTACCGCCGTGACGGCAGCCTCTACCGCTTGATTTGCAGTGTTTAACGCGTTATTGGCTGCTAAAGCAGCATCATTAGCGGCTTTAGCAGCGTTGACGGCATCCTCCGCAGCTTTATCCGCGTTGCTCTTCGCTTTATTAGCGGAGTCTGCTGCATTATTAGCAGTTGCGGAAGCAGTGTTCGCGCTGTCCGCTGCGGTATTGGCATCTTCTGCCGCCTTATTTGCGGCAACTGCCGCGCTATTTGCCGATTCGGCAGCAAGATCAGCCGCAGTCGCCGCAGATTCCGCTTTATCAGTTGCTGTCTCACAACCGAACTTTGCATCAGCACATTCGGAGATCAGCCGCACAAGAATATCAAAGTTCTCGTCATCGGTAATATCTTCTGACGAATACTCTGCCGCTTCGACATCAATTGAAAACGAAGTTGAGGTCAGCTTCTGTTCTTCCGTATCAATGACCGAAATGCTGCACTTGACCACATCATCAAGAGCAAGCATCCAACTCGTGAGCGGAACAGTAACCGTACCGTCTGCGTTTACATTACCCATAAAACCGGCGGACGAAGCGTCTGCTCTTTCAGCATTTATAATAACCGTAGCATCAGACGAAACGGCAATTTTCCTACCATCGTTACAAAGCGTAACTTTTAAGAAACGTGAATTAATATCGTTCTGCTTTGCAACGATCGCTTGAAAAAGGTTTTTCTTCGCAACATCAACGGTAATCTCTTTAATAATTTGAGACATTTTTACACCTCTAAAACCTTAATTTTGACCTACACTTTTTTCGCTCTCCATATCTTCTTTTCTTTCCATAACGTTCAGATCCGAAATAATTTCAAGGTTCTTGCGGCTTCTCACATCAGAAAGCAGTTCGAGGATCATTCCCTCATACAAATACGCGGGGAGCTTTGTCTCGTCTATCACCTGATTAAAAGCCTGTATGAGCTTTCCCCGTGCGTGTTCCATTAAAACACTTAACGGTATTTTATTCATCTTTCGTCAACCTCCTTGATTGTTGCATGTGAAATCGGTATCATAACCGGCTTGCTCTCAACTGTTTCAGGCTCGGGCTGTGGCTGATTGTACGCTATAAACTGTCTTTTTTCCTCGTCAGTGTAAGTATCAGTCCACTCACTTATCGTTTCCGATATGTTATTTGTTCTTAAAGCGGAGCTTACGAAAACAGATCTCTCCGAAGCTATAGCACCGTTTGAAACAATGCTCGAAAGCTCCTGAACAGCTTTTACAAGGTACGGTATCAGCTTGTCGGTTTTTACCGATAAACGCCCTGTTTGCTTGTTTTCGTCTACAAGATCGGGTATGACCTCTTGCAGTTGCTGAGCTATAAAGCCTATATTACTGTGTTCGCCGCTTTCTATCCAATCAAACGATTTTAATTCAATTGCCGACAAAGCGGATATCGCGTCTATGCTTGTCGGCTCGATGTTCTTTTTGTATCTCGCGTCGGACTGATTGAGGATAGAGTAATTATGCAGGTCGATATTGTTATAGCAGTCTACGAGCTTGTTTGTGCTGTTTCCGAAAGTAAAACCGCTTCCGCAAGTAAAACTCCCTCCGCTTCCGCGTATTACCACAGAGCGGTTTTCCGAATAAAGCCCCCCGCTGCCGTCCGAATAATCTACTGTTCGTACATAATCGTTAATATACAGATTTCCGCTGCAATAAGTTGCACAATCAAAATGCAGCCCTTCTTTTTCTCGGCGGTCATTTGCATAATAGATCAATTTTACGGTGTATACGTCTGCTGATGCGGTTTCCCTATGCGCCCAGCACATATAATCCGCTTCGCTTTCCAAATCAAATACAAGACCTCTGAAAGAGTCGTCGCCGCTCCATCTGTTTGTGCCGATCTTGCCTATCGTTGCGCCTCTGTTGTAATACCAAGCGCCCGTACTGTTGAGCTTCATCAAAAGATTATCCGAGCCTTGAGCGGCAGACTCATAAATATTCAGTTCTCCGCCCGCAAACTCGATATACTTTGATATCGAGTTCCATGCGATACGGACCGAGGAGTAGTTTTGCGTGATCTTTGTGCCGAATTCCGAGTCGTTGACCTTTTTATTGACTTCAAGCATTATACTGTCCGAGGTCTGTGTGATGGCGCTTTGCATCTGCTGAGTTGTGGAATAGTCATTAAGTGTTTTCGATACACTCAGCGCGATACTATCAGCGGTTTGCCGGATAAGGCTATTCGTTTCCTCAGTGGTCGAATAATTCTTAAGAGTCTCTGTAATCGAACTTCTTAATTCCCCAAAACGCGCCGTAAAGTCCTGCTGTAGCTCTTTTGCAGAAGTATTAATATTATTTTGTACCGACTGGCGGTACTCCATTGAAATGTTTTCCGCTCTTACACATTCAGCGTCCAAGTACTGCGTTTGGATCTTCCAAGCAGAAAGAGCATTGTATACCGCGTTACCGTCTTGTGTAAAACCGTATTCCCAAACAGGAGCCCCGTTATTCCAATCGTGCGTCCATGCAAAACCTCCCGCATTTCGCACATAAATGATGCTGCTTTCTTCAAGAGACGGCTCATTGTGGTAATATGTTATAATGCTTCCATTTGCTTGCTCTATGGCGGTCTCGTATAATCCGAGAGAGTTTGCAATCGTTTCATTTAAAGCGAGGACCGCCTGTATCCGACTGTTTAAGGTTTTGTTTTGTTCCTTTTTAAGGTTACTGATAATCGCAGACTCACGCTTGGTAAGCGGGTTTGCCAAAGCATAGCCGCTTCTTGTTGCTGTTTCTCCTTTACCTTCAAGATCCGTATTCGCGTTAAGCGTAAATGTGTAATCGGTGATTATAGTCGTGCGGTTTATCCCGTTTTTGTCAACAAAAACGATCATATCAAGCGGATAAAGGTGCGGCATGGGCTTAACCGAAGCCGAGAAAGGAGTGTATGAGAACCCTCCGAGTACCGAGTACAGAGCCTGTGCTACTTCACGATAATCATGTTGGATCAACTCATTGGATTCAATATTAAAGGCATATCCGTCGTCTCCTTCAAGATAAATTTCTTCTTCAGCAACGATCTGAACTCCCGTAATGACAATAGCATTCTCCTCTATATCGGAGTTGAAACGGTCTTTTACCGTAAGCGTGGTATCGGTTTGTTCGTACCATTTCAGAATAAGATATCCGTTCCAATCAATAAAACCACAGGTCCCCGTTAATTCCGCGATCCATGAAAGCAACTGCCGATATGTCAAATCATCACTTACCGGAGCTTCATTAATTACATAAGAGTGATTCGGAAGTATGGATATATTTGTTCCCAAAGGCACGTTACATATATTGCAAATGCGGATAAGCAAGTCGTTTACCGTCATGGGAAAAGACAACAGGTTCATATCAACGGTCTTGTCGAATAACACCATTCGATCAAGCGCTTTAAGCGTTATGATCTCGAGCTTGCGGGGCGCTTCGTCAACAGTAAAATAACCGAATGGGACATAGTGATACTTGGCGTTTTCCCAGCGGCGAGCGTCCCACTTTTTCGTACCTACACGAACATATAGCTCAGCGCCCTCGAAAAGTACGCTGTTAAAGCGACCGTCCGCGTTATTGAGCTTCAGTTCAAGCTCGGAAGCCACTACAGAGCCGATCTCAATTTTGCTTCCCGAAACGCAGTAACGGTTTACGGATAAACCGCCGAGAATAATGTCCTCATCGGTGATATGCAATTCCTCGCTCAGTCCGTAAAAGCTTATGTCAGCGACCTGTCTGTAAAGCTTATTAAACAGATCGAGTGCTTCCCGCGAAATAGGGTATGCCATATCAGACACCCGACCTTTCTATGATGTTGAACGAAAGATTTGACCACAGTCCCCTGACAGCGTTATACATGGGAGCAGAACGGTTTCCGACATAAAACTCGGAGGTCACATATTTTCCCTGCATTGCGTCCAGATAGCACACGGTTATGTACTCCGGGTTAAAGGCTTGCAGAAGCTCGGAAACGTCCTCGGTTGTGATATTCTGCCACGATAGTTCAAGTCCCACGAGCTGACCGACGCGCTTTTTGTGCATTACGGTATCTTCCGTGCGTCCCGCGTCCGAGGCGGAAACATCTTCAAGCTTCCAGAGATACGATGAGGGACACTTGACAGCTTTTCCGTTTACGGAACGAATTGGATTTGCTTCCACATATTGAGCCATTCAAGTATCCCTCCTTTTATACGCCTACGGGAATGACAGTCTTTCCGTCGCGCCTGTTCTTTCGTTCAATATCGCTTATAATGCTTTTCGCGCCGCCGTAAGACGAATACGGGACATCCTTGTCAAGAATTTTCCGAAGAATACCGATCTCCTCTCTCAAAAGAGCGTTCTGCTCGGCGTTGGCGTCAATAACACCCTGTTCTACGCTTTCTCTCATCTGGTCGATGTTCATTACGCCTGTGCGCTTGCCGATATTTGCGACGACCTCGGCTCCCGCCTCGCCCGCGATAAAAGCTGTTCCCGCGTTTACCATGCCGCCGTCCGCCAAGCGAGGAAGAAAATCCCTTGCGTCCGCCACTCGGGGAAACGAAACCTCGGAGATGTTCTTGATGTTGAAACCAAATTTTTTACCGCCGATATCGGGTATCCAGTCGGGAACAGTAAATGTGAGCTTATTCAGCTCGTTTATCATGTTGTTAAGACCCTTTATAACGCCGTTTGTCATGCCCTCCATGCTGAGCAGCATATTGTTTACGCCGTATGTAAAGAGACCGCAGATTCCTTCCCATACGTTAATGAAAATGTCTTGAAGTCCTTTCCAAGCCCTATCCCAATCGCCCGTAAACACTCCGGCTAAAAAGTCTGTAAGCCCCGACAAAATATCGATCACAAACCCGATTACGCCTCCGATCGTGTCCCCGATAAAATCGAATGCAACACTTACACATTCTGTAAGCAGATTGAAAACCGGCTCAAGGAAAGGCCACAATGCGGCAATTATTTCGCCGATACCCGTAACTATATTCTGTATTTTTTCGCCTTTTTCCTGAAAAGTGGCGGCAAGTTTTTCAAAGATGGACTTAACCCCTTTGACAGCAACAATTACGATATCCTCGACCCATTTGACAATAGGCTTCAGACCGTTCCATAGCTGATCAAAACCGTCAAATAAAGGCTGTAAGAACTTCTGTAAAGCCTCCAATGCCGCAGTTATTGCGTCAATAGACGCGGGGGCGGCTTCCTCGATAGTCCAGGAAGCAATAGGCAGAAGCACCGTTTGGTATAGCCAACTCAGCGTATTGCCGATCAGATCAGCCAAAGGCTCCAACGCCGCCGTACAGCCCCCAAACGCTGTCATAAGCGGAGTAAAGTCAACAAACGCGAGCCAATCGGCTGTTGCTCCGTATATCCCCTCAATAAAGCCGAGAATGTCATTGAAGATATTCCAGATATTCTGTAAAATCTTCTTCCCGTTATTGTTTGCTTTCCACGCCTTTTTCAGAGAGGAGCCTATATTTCCCACGCAGTTCAGAAGATCTTGAAAAATTCGTAAAACTGTTTCTACAGTTTGCTGACCCGTTCCATTAGTCCAAACATCATGAAAACTTTCCTTGACCGCGGAAATGAACCCCTTCATTCCGCTAAAAGCTTTCTTAATGGAATTTATAGTATTCTGCCCTTCGTTCGCCCAAGCGTCCGCAAAAGGCTTGAACATATCCTTAAAAGGGTTGTTGATCTCGGCGAGTTCGACTTCCTCGAACATCTTCGAGTAGTCCATTCCGCTGCCCGAACCCGATCCGCTTGATGAGTTATTGTCGGTAAGTGTGTTCAGCTCGTCAATACCGAGAATGGACTTTTTAAGTTCCTTGTTTGCGGCGGTAGCCGCGTCTGCTGCCTCGGCATATTCTGTCGGGTATCTTACCGCTTTCGTCCAGGTACTTGCTCCCGAAAGCTTCGCGAACACCTGATTAACAGTGTTCAGAAGGTCAACAAACTTATCAATAACATAATCAATTGCGGGAGCCGCCATGTTTATAAGCGGCGAGACCATAGCGCCGATACTGTTTTTCAGATACAGAAAACTTGTAGAAATGCTGTCAAGAGAGGAAGCAAGCGTGCCTCCGAGCGCTTTACTGTACTGATAGACGTTGGCCGTACCCTCTTTGAAGCCCGATGTAATTGTGCTTATAACGGCATTTATACTCCGCATCAATACTCTTCTCTTAAACATCGAAAAGAGACCGCCCACCTTGCTTCCGGCGTTTTTGACTGCATTTCCAAACTTATGTATGGGCAAAAGAGCAGTTTTCCCGAAAACTGTACCCACTCCCTTTGCCACGCCTTTTGCCGCCGTGCTGATCCCGCTTAAAACCTTCTTAAATGCTTTCCCCTTTTGAGTAGCCCCCGCGAGCTTGCTTTCCAAGCCTTTTATTTGAGACACAAGATTTGCGACCGCGGAGCTGTCGGTATTCCCCGAGTTAAGAAGCTCCTGAAGCTTGTTCTTAGTCTCCTTAATTTTCATTTTAAGCAGGTCAGCCTGCGACTTTGCTCTGACAAATGTATCTACATTTACACCGGGCGTTTGAACAAATGCCGAGCCATCATTTAATATCTGTTCCTGCTTCTCCTTGAAATAAGCGAGCTTTTGTTCAGCTTGTTCTATGTCATATTGCAGAGATTTCCACGACTTAGAATATTTGGACTCGCCAAGAGCGTCCATTTTTCTTTCGCGGTCATACAGAGCGTCAAGCTTTGCGTTGGTTTTGTTTATTTCATTTGTAATCAACCTATACTTCTCCGCAACGCCCGAAACCGCGTTCTTTAATTCGCCTGTCTTTGAGCTTACGGATTTCAGGGCAGAAGCGCTGCCCGACGTTGCTTTTTGAAAAGAGGATTCAAGCGTTTTCGTGACATTACTTGCGCCGCTTGTCGCGGTTTTCAGCCTTTCCAGCGTAGATATCAGCTTTTCAATGCTATTTGCCGCCTTGCCAGAGTCGCCCGTAATCTCTATCCGCAGGCTGTCAACAACATTATCATCCATTCGGTTTTGTCCCCCTTTCAGCCTTGATCGCCATCCGAATATTTGTCTTAGCAGCCCAAGCCGCCATTTTTGCTTTCATTTTATCGACCCGAAGCCGTTCTTCACGCTCTTTTTTATCTTTAACCTCCTTAATTGTCAAAGCGTAAGGTTCTGCGGGATATGACGTTGGCTTAGTCCCTTTCTTGGCGAATGCGTGAAGCACGGGGGAAACGTCGCAAAGAGCTTCGTAGAAATAAAGTCCCTGAAGCCATAATTCTTGATTGCGTTCTTTGCGCTTCAGCTCATGAGCTTTTCTGTAGTACTTAACCAAACAACAATCCCCGTTCCAATATTGGTCGTAAGTCATTCCTATGGATAAGTAAAACGGAAAGTGTTTATAGAATTGCTCTGTATAGGAAACAGAAGTGCTATTTCCCGAAGGGGAGCCGCTTACCAGCTCGCTCCCCAGGTCAGGTTTCCCTCGGATTCCTCCGGCTCGTCCATCATAGCCTCAAGCGGCTCGCTGTACATTTCAGCAAGTTTTTGAATAAACTCCTGCTTGTTGGTAAGTTTTGCGAAGATTTTGTCAACAATATCTTTCTTAACAAATCTGTGATGCGCCAAGAACGCACCCGCAAACAGAACAGGGAGCGTAGACATAGGCTTTTCGGCGATGTCTCCGACAACAAAGCCCTGCTTCTCCATAGTTTCAATGGATTTTCTCGTGAACTCTAAGGTGTATTCGGTACCCTCAAAGTTGATTGTAATGGTCTTTGCCATAATTCAGTCCTCCTGTTTGCCTTATTCGGATGCCACTGTGATAGCCGTAGACGGCGCGATGGTTACAGTCATATTAACGACCTCATTTACACCGCCGCCGACAACGAACACGGAAAGTCGTCCGCTGAACTCAAATTTTCCCTCCGAGCCGTCGGGTGTAATCACCTTACCCTCTGTTGTACCGCCAAACCATACCGCAAACTCAAGCTCCTGTTCTTTGAGCGCCTCGAGCTTTGCGAAATCCTCTTTTGTGTAATTTGCGGTAAATTCGAGAGCCTCAAGGCTCTGAATACCCGGGATATATGTCTGCATACTGTCCGAAAGCGTGGTTGTTTCAAGCATTTCGGGAGCGCCGCCGAGGTCGGGGAAATCCTTAATGTCAATGAGTTTTTCCCACTCCTCAGCCTTTTTCTGCATAAGAAACACCTTATAGGTAGAAATAGCCATTTTTGTTACCTCCTGTAAATATTATGTGTTTTGGACACGACCGCCGAATATCTTGCAGCAATGCGATATTTGGTCGCACTGTCTAAATTGACAGGTTTTTTGGTAATTCGGACAAACCCTAAGCCTATCATTATTTCATCAACTACGGCAATAATCGCCTTGCATTCAGCCTTCTTGCCGTTTGCCTTGTTGGAATAGACGTTTACCTCGTACATAACGGTAACGTGATTTTCGCTGCTGCCGCTGTCCCGTGTGGACTGATACGAGTAGTTATCCGCTTCCTCAATACACACAAACGGGAATTTTGACGGGCTGTATGTGGTAACGCTCTCAACCGTTATTTTCGGAAACCGCTCACGAAGCGCGGCAGCGACTTTTGTAAAAACCTCGTTTTCAATGTCTATCACTGCCGAACACCTCCCGAGCGACTTGCTTTATCTTATCCCGCATTTCTTTTGTCGAGTCGTACAATGCGCGAGCCGGAGGATTTCCGTGAGTGAGAACTACCGTCCCCTTGTCTGTTTCTTTCACGACCCGCCCGTTTGTTCCGGGAGAGCCGTAATATCCCCAACTGTCGCGAGAGCCTTTGCCCTGCCCGTAAGTTCCTCGGACAGCTCCGAGTTCCGCGGCTTTCGGGTGCTGCTCGGAATAATGCACTCCCGTGCCGAACTCAATGAACATAACCGCATTGCCTGTCGCGGTAATAAAGAGCTTGTTTTCCCCGACCCATTCGGGAGAGTTGTTCACAACAACATCGTTTTCACCGTCATACTGCGCTGTCTGAAACTTTACCGAAGCGACATCTATTCCGATCTTGGCGAGTTCTTCCAACAAGCGGTGCTGCTTATCTTCAAGCGTTTTCTGATACGCCTTCAACCGCTTTATAAGTCTGTCCGCTCCCGAAACTTTAACCCGCATTCAGGATACCTCAACCTTACTTATTGCGATAGAAATGCTGTTCAAAGAACGAGCTATTTTCTTCACAATGTAGTCAAACAAGAAATTCCCGTCTTCATCTTGGCTGGGCGGAGCGTCCACAAAAAGAACGGAGTTTTCGTTAATTGGACATTTATTATCATCTATTACGATAACCTTGTCATATTTAAGGTCGCTGCCGAACTGCTCTATGTTTGAAGCGCCAGTTGCGGCAGATATATTCGCCCTCATAGGGGCAGGGGCTTCGTACACAATCCGCTCCTCGCCGGTATCGTTGCCTTCGTCGTCCTTGCAGGGAACTTTCTCTTTGAAAAGCGCGTAGTAAAAAACGCTCTTGTTTCTCTCCATACACTTCATAAGCTCACCCCGACTTTCTACAAAAGCACCGAGACAAACGGAACAATGCCTTTAAGCATTGAATCGGGAACACTTGCGCTCTCATAAGAACGGTTGATACCGTTCTCGTTGTGCGCTGTTTCGCCCTCAGCGCCCCGCTTATTAAGCAGATACACCGCGATCTCAAGCTGCGTTCCGTGATATTTTGCGGGGACCTCGCGCCTGATATCATTAATATCATCATCGTCATCACGGCGAAACGGATAACACTTTGACAGCACCTTTTCAGCCGCTATGTCAAGAAAGGTGAGCAGTATATTGTCGTCCGTCTCTCCGGTAAGCGCCGATAGCCTTGACTTCATAACTTCCCGATTCATACTGCTCACCTCCTAACTTACTTTTTCTCGGTAACGGGAGTTGCGTTAGATGCCGCAAGAGACATAGCAGCCGCAGAGAATTCACTCGCATTCGCCACATATACGCTGCGGCTGTAATTCGGAGCAGTGAACTCAGTGGAAATGCCCGTAAACTTGCCGTGATACCATTCGGGACCGTGGTCGAGACCGAGCTGACCGAAGATCTGATATTTCTCGCCCGCGCCTACCTTTGCGAGCAGTTCAAGGAAAAAGTTCCCCTTGCCGGGAGTAGGCTGATTTACGGGAGCTATAACATCGAGATTGAGCAGAAGCGCCGTACCTTTCGGCAAACATTCGCCGAGGTACAGATACACAACGCCGATAGGTGTTACAACACTCGAGAGCGCTATGCCGTTTATCTCACGAGCCGCGGGAACAACGGTAAGTCCGTTCTGAACAGCGTCCGCATTTACCTGAAACAGCGCAGTCGCATCGCACCACAGGCAAAGCCCCGTAGTCGGCGCGTTTCCCTCATACACCTTCTTCACCATATCGGCGATATCCCACAAGCCGAGAGGCTTATTCGCCATAGCCTTGACGTTGGTGGTGATAGCGGATACAAGTCCGCGTGTCTTGTTTGCCGTAGTGTCGGAAGTCGCCTTGTTGTAAACGCCGTTGATAAAGGTGTACTCAATATCGCGGGCGATTTTCTGCATCTTAGCCGCGACCTGAAAATCAAGCTCGTTTATCGGGTTTGATGCCTGATTTGCGATATTTACGCCGGACAGCGTTCCCATATTGGACTGCTTCGCATATGAAACGCCAACGGATTCATGGAATATCTGAGTTACATTTGTCTCCTGCTCGCGGGTAACAACGCTCGCATCGGGAGCTGTAAGCGACGCGCTTTCGCTTATATCGGGCTGTGCGCCGCCCTCGGTGGTGTAACTCTGCCCCACAACAAACTCAACGTGATTGGTATTTTTTGCTCTGCCTCCGATAACAGAAGAGAGCGGAGTGCGGGTATTGCCCTTGTTGAAAAGCATACCGGAGTAATTCAGAACTCCGAAGCTTGTTGCCAGATTATCTGCCATAATTTATCTCCTTTGCAATTTAAGATTTCAGACTGTTGAGAAGTCCCCAAATACAAGGAAGGCGTGCCACGGCTAACCATTTGGTTGCCGTGGTGCGGCTGATGCAGTAGATGGGGGCTTATCAGCAGTCTGTATGTTTTTCCTGCTCGTTAAGACGGATATAATAGGCTTCTGCGCTTACATCCCCTCGCGCCCGAGCGTCCTCGATCAGCTTTTTATAGTCCGTACCGCCATTTGCGGGACTTCCCGCAGGGGGAGTCGGGGTCTGCCCCATAAGCTGTGCTTTATAAGCCTTATCGTGACTTTCGAGGAATTTCTTCTGATTGGCAAAAACCGTAGCCGTATCGCCGTTCGCCATAGCCTTCGCGGTCTCATCGGCAAGCGCTTCATCATATCCGAGAGCAAGGAACTGAGCCTTATGCCCGGAAACGAGCTTATCCTTCTCCATTTCCTCAACCTTTTTGCGAAGGTTGTTCAGCTCCTCCTCGTTTGCCTGTTTGTTTCTCTCCTCTTCGGAAAGCAGGGCGTTATGCTTTTTCTTCCACTCGGCGAGATCGGAAGCGGTCTTGTCAAAGACGTCCTTCTTTACATACCCCGAATAGTCGGGCGCGGGAGTTTCAAAAGCTTCCAATGCCGCTACTTTCTGCTCTGCGGTCATTTTCTCATAACCTTCGATTGTAGATACGTCAATTTTTGCCATACAAATCTTTCCTTTCTGCGCTTTTATAGTGCTTCTCCGCACTTGATTTTTTGTGTTTATACAGTTCTCTCTGTTTTGTGATTTTCCGCTTCTCTGCGTGATATATTAAGCAGTCCGTTACCGCTCAAATCCTAAAAATAAAAAAGGGGCTACAAGCGTTATATAACGCTCATAGCCCCTGTTGGCTGTTTCCCTCTACCCGATTATAGAGGTCATAAAGCTTGTTCTCACAGGAATATGCACGCGTCTTTTCGGCAAATTTAGCCGATGACTGCGTTGAAAATCCTTGAAATACATACAGTATTACTGCGGATTTTCGCCTTATCCTCGACTAAATTTGCTCGAAAATCCGCGCACATATCCTATGAGAGCAAGCTCTTATTTTTCACTTTTCGCTGTATCTCCACAATTACGAGCTTGTTGTTTTCCTTCTTTAGCTCAACCGTATCGCCCCGTTTTAGTATTTTCATTATCAGATCAACAACCTCGCGGCTGAATAAATCTTTGCTGTCCATTATTTTATCCTTTCAAATCGGCATCTGCAATTTATATGCGGTTTAGGCGGCAATTTGCTTATAGCGTATACCTTTCCGTGCCTTGACAGGCATACCGAACAGGTTTTTTCGTCATCTTCGGCTATCCACCGAACATTGTCCTCTTCTTCATCCTCATACGCTTGCAGTACAGCTTCATCGGTCACTTTTATAGCATACGCCCTCCACATAAGCGACATAGAACGCATAGCGGCGTCTATCTCTTTCGTTTTGGTAGTACTTGCAATAAGAGCTTCGACAAGCCTTGCGCGTTTTCTGTCCTCCTCATGAGTAAATATATACTTGCTTGTCGGGTCGTATGCGTTAAGCAGTCTGTCGACCCATTCCTCGTCAATACTCCCGAAGCTTTTCCGCTTAACTGCGGCATTGTATGTATGCTCTGCCAATTGCAAAAACATCTTTCGTACAAGTATGCTGAGTTCCTGATACAGCACACTTACTGACTGCATAACATTCAGCTCGTCAAAAGACACTAAGCCTTTCAGCTTTGCATATCTGTCAATAAGCTGTTTGTCAAGATAGGCGATAATTTTGTCTGTATAATCATAGTCATAAACAGGCATTTACGCGCCCTCCGCTATTTCCTCTTTACTGTCGTCCTTGCTCTCCTCCGCATCGGCTTTCGCTTTGGCGGTTTCGGCTTGGGCGAACGCTTCGAGTTCCTTTTGTGCCTCGGCCTTACGTTCCTCGGCGTATTCTTTGCTCACGGTATACGCAAGCTCGGGATCTACGAACATTCCGCAGTGTTCAAACGCTAAACGCGGGTGTATCTTGTCATTCGCGAGCATTGTCGTAAGCACCTGCGCTTTCTCCTGGATATTCTCATAATTGCGGCGGGTAAAGCGTATCTCGATAGAGGATAGCTTCAGCTCCATATTCCTCAGCGTATTGGCGATCTGAATAGCCAGACGGAGAAATTTCTTCTCGGACATCTTGAACATAAGCTCGGTGTCTTTCGCCCGCGCTTCTGCCGCCGACCAACCATCGCGCATTATTACCGCAGAGCCTGTGTCGCTTGTAGAACTGCCGCCGTTTCTGTTCGGCATACCGCATATCGTAAGCACGGTCTGATACATATAGTCCACAAGCGTCTGTGTCTGAGTCTGGTTAAGCTCCTGCGTAAGATACGAAGCATCTCCATCCGCAGGAACTTTCAGCCCCCCGTTTTCTCTGAGAGCCTTATATTCCTCGGAGTCAATGTCAACGCCCTTCAAAATAAGCAGCGATTGAATAAACTGCTCCACACCGTCCATACGGTTAGAGGAAACATTGTTTATTGCGTCAAGCAAAGGAAGCACGATCTCAAATGCTCCCAACCGCGCGGAATTTGCGGGGTATTCTATAATCGGGATACCGCCGAGAACGAGTCCCTCGTTCTTAGTAATAGCCCTCGGACTATAAACCCCGTCATTATTGAGAGTACCCGACTGCACGACCTCGAAATATCGGTTGGCTGTGTAAATCGAATAGACAACGCCGCCGTCCTCGCGAGTGACATATTTCACGCCCATAAGCGGCTTATTGCCAAGACCGCTGTGATACACCATAAACGCGTTGCGCGGGTCAAGCGTATAAATCTCAAAGGGAGCCTCGTCCTCTTCGCCTGTCTTGTCGGGAAGTATCATACGGTAAGCCGTTCCGCAAATCGTAAACCAATCCGCAAGCTCCTTGTCTTTAGACGCTTTATCCTCCGCGAAAACGAACTCGTTGAGGGCATTTATCGCGTCCGAAATACTGTCGTCACCGTTTCCGCGGCTTACATACTGAACAGGCTCGCCCATAAGATAACCGACCTTAAACGACACGATCTCATTCGCTCTGTTCTCAACGATCCTGTTGCATATCTCGGGACGATATTCCTTGGTTCTGTTGAGAATAGGCTGTTTTCCTTTGTAGTAGTCGTAGAGGTACTGAATGTCGGCACGGTTGTTTGCATGAACAGCCATCGCCCGCTCAAGAACTTTAAGCACATTATCGGCGGTTATCTCATCTTCGTCCGAGTAAATAACCTGTCTTCCGTACATTGCCCGTTCCGACATTTCAGCACCTCCCGTCTTAGTAAAATACAAAAGGACATACCGTAATGGTATGTCCTTTGCGACATCCGGATTTGCACCGGACCCTCCGCTTTCGCGGCGTTCTCCTTCTTAAACTACTATCGCAAAGATATTATACCATATCTTTTTTATTTTGTCAATCTCTTTTGTTCTTTACTAATATCGCCGCTTTCGGTTTCTTAGACGTCAAATATATGTTTATCGGGTATAAAAAAGGGACATACCTTTGTGGTATATCCCTCAGCAAGCGCACGAATTTGCATCGTGTCCTCCGCTAATGCGGCGCTCTCCTTAGTAAGCTACTACTTGCTATGTCTATTATACCACGTTTTTTTTATTTTTTCAACCATTTTTTGTTCTTTTGGCGAAAGACGATAATCACCTTTTTCGTTGTGAAAATAGCCTTTGTGAACGTGTGGCTTTTCTTTTACTCCGTCGACGATATGAAAATGCTGCAAATCAATTTGCTTGTACCGCTTATTATGTTTATCATAGTAACTGATGTATTTAAGCTCATCGGTGGATTTATCGACCGTAACATAAACACGCCCTTTTGTCATAGTTTCCATAGGAGCTGTATTTGCGCCTTCGTTAAATACAACAAATTTTATATTTCCAGATTGATAAACAGCGTGATATTCTGTTCCATATCGCTTGCCTTTGTCAGAAAACCCGCTCGACGCTCCTCTTCCGCCCATCACAAACCGCCTTTCTCCACTTCTCCTGAAACGGTTTAATCCGAATAATGTTCCCCGTGCATTCGTTCGGCACCGCGCCGTAAAATATGATCTCGCTCGGCTGTAAACGCTCAATCATCTCGTTATATCCGTTTAAAAACAATCGCTTTGATCGCGCGTCTTTCATACATCCTACGGACGATATCGCAACCACGCTGTTGCACGGCTCGCCGTCGAAACACCATTCAAAGCTGTCCTCGTCCGCCCACGATACCGTCGGAACGATATTAATACCGTTTTCCTGAAAATATGCGCCGAGCCAGTGTTTGCGGTAATGATTGTATATTTGAAGCGCTTTCGGAAAGTCTGTGTAAGTCGAGAAGTCGGGAGCTAATACATATTTGAACTTCGACAGCATAGACAAATACGTATCCGGCTGTGTCCATAATCTGACGAATTGATAATCGTCAACAAAGAAATGCACAGCCTTGTTTTCGGGTTCTTTGCACGATCTTGCATAATTCCAGCCGATGAAATCATCGATCTCGCCGACAGCTCGGACGCCCTTTATTTGCGGTATCCCATACCCTCTTACACCGTCGAATATGCGCTTTTCGCAATTCTCCCAGAAACGCGTTTGCTTATACAACGCTCCGTCCATTTGCCTGCTCCCCTTTGGCTTTGTACATATATCCTGCTTTTATTGTAACCTTAATTTATCAGGTTGTCAAGGTGTTCAAATGTTTAAAAAAACGAAAATTTAAAAATGTTCGTTTGAACACTTAGAATTTTACGAAAAATAGCACCCTGCATAAAAGCAATGTGCTTTATTCATGTCAAAACATTCTCTTGAACACCTCCGCTTTCCCGCCGGGATGCCGCACCATATCTATCGCCATTGACAAACTGTCGGGAGCGTCATCGTTCTTGTTCTTCGCGAACATCTTGTAGGAGAACACGTTCTGCATAAACAGGCTGTACGGCTTGCTCCGCTTTCCCGACTCCCTGAAAATCATCATTTCGCGTATGTCGGGGGCTTTGTCGAAAATGCGCTGGAATTTAGCCTTGTCCGAGGGAGCCGCTTTTGTTGTGAGGTTTATTCGCCTGTCTGCCTTCTTAAGCTCCTCCTGAACGCCGTCCTTGTAAGCTTCTGTGGACTTGTTTGCTTCTATCTGCATAGCCGCGACATTGTAGGTAACGACGGCTTTTGCGAGCAGCGGCTGTGTTATCTTCTTATCACCGTTGTCGTACACAACATCATGAACATATATATCCTCACCGTATTGAAAGCATATAGGGCTTGCCACATAGTCGCCGCCGCCGAAAGCAGGATCTACCGCCATAAATATCCTGTCCGGCTCGCCCTCGGGCAGAACGCCGTTATAATAGCGGAAGTCGCTTGGAGAAAAAAGCGCCCCGTCGCGCTCGATAGGCGATTGCATATACTGAGCGTCCCATGAAGCCATATCGTTGTTGCGTTCAAACGATGCCCTGCGCTGATGGTAGTACTCCGTATTAAAGCCAACTCCATAATCATAGTCGAAATTGCTCTCGTCATTTTCATCGAGCGCGGGAAGATCGATTATCTTATATCTTCTGCCCGCGAAACGTTCATCATTTTCAAGCAGTTCCATACGCACCCCCGCGGGATCGATCATAGACCAACGTGTACCGCACCAGAGTATTTTCGCTTTCTCTTTTGCACGGGTAAGCAGGTTGTTGTCCACCTTGCTCCAAGCGGAAATCAATCGATCTTTATTCAGTGCTTCTTCAATGCCTCCGATAAGGTCGTCGGAAATCAAAAAGCCGTTGCAGTCACAAGCACCGTTAAGTGTTCCGTAAAGAGAACGACAAGTAAGCGACGGATAGCGCTTTCGCCTGTCAACATTCAGCGTTTCTTCCTGCGCGTTTGTCTGAACGATCTTTGCTTTGGGGAATACATCACTCCAAAGATAGGTTACAGGATCGTTGATTATTTCAAGCACACCGTTGTAAAAAGCCTTTGTGATCGTATCGGAATATGCGGAATATAAATTTGACGCTTCGCTGTTCCTGCCGATAAGCCAAGTAACGAAAAACATCAGCATTGAGGTTTTTCCCACACGGGGCGGAAGCGATAAAAACAGCTCGTCCAGCTCATCATTTGCAAGCGCTTGCAAAGCGTCAACAAGCGGCTTCAACACCTTGCGGCGCGGCTGATAAAACCTCTCACTCGGCTTGCGGTTGATTTCGAGATAGAGCAGATAGCTGTCGAAAAAATGAGGCGCGTCAAATAACAGTGTACGTTTGTACAGCTCAAAGAATCCCTCAACATTCTTTCGTTTTTTTATCGCCTTAGAAACGCTTTTCCTCAGCTTCTCGTTCGTTTCGTGCGCGAGCTTGAAATCCTCCTGCTCAATATTGCGGCATAAAGAGAACAGGTCCTCATACGCCGTTATGTCAGAGGGTTTCCTTTTTATCTGCAAAAAAATTTTTTGAATCAGCTTTTTGTTCATTTCACACCTCAACAAGCAAAAACAGGGACCGCCCAAACGAGCAGTCCCTGTTGACTGTTTACGCACAACCTGTTATGTACGCCGATTATTTATAATCCTTGGTCATCCCACCAACAATAAAATTCGGGGTTTTTCTTCCTGAACTCGAACTCCTTTTTTCGGCGTTTTGCTTCCTTTGCCGAATAGCTCTTGTTTGATTCATAAACGGCTGCAATTACCAAAGCAAGCGGAGCGCATAATATCCAGAGCCAAATGCCGCTTTTCGTGAACATGGGGTTTGTTTCTTTCATGATAAGCCTCCTTCATCGTTCTCCTCGCAATATCGGTTCCTGAACGCCCTTTACCCATTCCGCGTTCTTTCCGTATCTGTAAAAGCCCTGATAGACTTTCTTGTTCTCATAGATGACCTGTACAGTGCTGATTGAGAATTTTGTGCCGCTCCGATTGGTTTTTCCGAGAGAATTGAGATAATCGCAGATGTTCTTATAGGTCTTACCCTCGGTATCCTTCATACGAAAAACCGTTCTGACTATCTCCGCCTCGTCGGAAACAATTTCAAGGCTGTGGTTCGCCGCTCTGTATCCGTAAGGCGGTCTGCCGCCGCTGTAACCGCCTCTTGCGGATTTAATACTCCTACCCGCGCTCGTTCTCTTGTTGATGTTCTCCCTCTCCATTTCCGCGCAGGTAAGAGTGAACATTTTGAGCGCGTTTGCGAAAACACCGAACTGACCAAAATCCTCGCAGATACTGATAAGCTCGATGTTTTTACGAAGCAGCGTTCCTTGATAATAGAAATAAACGTTGATGTCTCTCGCAACACGATCGGACTTTGCCACAACAACCGCCTCATAAGGAGGGTTTGTGACCTCGCCGTAGATTATCTCGTCAAAGCCCGGTCTGCACTTTGCGCCGCTTTCTCCCTCGTCCGAATACCATTTCAGGATATTCATATCATTTTTTGCGCAATAGTTGATGATCTGTTCCCGCTGGGCATCAAGACCGAACTTGTCGTCTCCGAACTGTCCGTCCGTACTCACACGGATATACGCAACAACATTTCGCATAGCATAGTCCTTCTTTCCCGATGTAATTATATCACAATTACGAAATTTGTCAATAAGTTTTCGTATTTTTTTTTTTAGCAATCCTCGGCAGATCAGAGCCGCCACTCACGACGGCTCTATTTGATTTACTATGCCGTGGCTTTTAACATTAACAGCCTGAATGTTTCTCTGCCCTTAGGAGTTACAAGTGTCTGAGTGCCACTCCACTGCGTTTTCTCATTGAAACACTCTTTAATTTCAAACAAGCCATTGTTTTTGTCCGCGTAGGGCATAAGCTTTCCGCGCTTGTCGCGATAGATGTACTTGTGGTCTATCAGAAAATTGATAAACGACTTTTCTTTAACATCAAGCTGTTTGGCGGTTTCACGGAAGTTTGTCAGCGTGTTGCGCTCAACAAGCTCGTCAAAATAGTCAGCTTTTGGTTTCATTATCTCGTTGTCTACAGAAAGAGTCGCGACCTTGATTTGAAGCTGTTTCACATTCGCGTTCGCGATATCCAGAGCGCGTTTCATTACCATTTCGGGACTGTTCCAAGCCTGCTCGACCCTTATGAAGTACTGCCGGAACTCCTTGCCCTTTTCGTTGCGCTGGAGCATACACAGCTCTTTTGCCATAGGGATTGTGAGTGAGTGGTCAGTAATAGTTGTGTACGGATTTTTCGGATTATTGGTTTCCGATTTTACAGAAACCAATGTGAAGTCCACACCATTGGTAAAGCTGTATTCACACATTCTCTTAAACCAATCCGTATACTTTTCCTTGACTTCGAGTGCCGCGTGCAACTCCCGTCCGCTGACTGTCGGGTTTTCGGTGTCGTAGTTAATAGCAATAAGTTCGTTCACGCTGCGTCACCGCCTTTCTTAGCGGCTTCTTTCTTTTTGTCCGAGAAATACTTTTCAATGGAAGCTTCCATTTCGTCGTGCATAGCGATTATCTTATCCTGTGCCGCGTAAATAAGGCTCTGGAACGAGGACATTCTGTCGGCAAAAATCATCGCCGCCAATACCTTGTCACGCTTGTTCTTGTCTTTTTCGGGGCATTCTTCAGATACAAACTCATTGAAAATACCAAGCAAATGGTTGATGTGCTCCAACTCGATAGCCGCGTTCTCCAGATCAAACTTAAAATCCATAATTCATTTTTCCTTTCAAAAAACTCTTGACAGGAAGCTACCATCTATGATATAATGGATTCCACAGAGGGAAACTTCTGTCGCGGTGAGCTTATTTGTTACTTTCTCAGGGTGCAATAAGCTCACTTTTTTTGTTTGTCAATATCAGCTTTAACCAATGCAATACCTTTGTGAATTACTTCCGATTTTGTTATTTTCAATTTTTCGGAACACTCTTCAAGCGTATTATAAGTGCTTTCCGAAAGACGAATTTCAAAACGCTTTCCACGCTTGTCTTGCGTTGGTCTGCCTTTTGGGGACATTCCGTTCACCTCTTTTCATTTGTCCGTACTTAAATAATAACATATGTCCGTACATTTGTCAAGAGGTTTTTGAAAAAATTTTTTTCGCTATCCTAATTTTTTAAGCCTTTTTATTTTTTGAGTGTGGTAATGAGACCTACCCCGCTCCCAAAACAGCGATCATATCCCCCTCGGGGTACAGTTGGTGCGGAAATGTCGAAGTGATAAAGCTATGATTTACGCATTTGGCAATTATGACGAAACGATAAATCAAGATTTATCTATTGCACATTACGATAAATCACAACGAAATAAAACCATAATGCAGAACGACTCCTCGAATCTATTCCGATGTCTTATTTTTGCACACCTCCGTAAAACGTTCAAATTTGCGTTGCATTGCGTTTTTATGCTTAGGTATAAAAGGGCATTACCTATATATCAAAAACGCAACAGAGAGCCACAGAGAGCCCGAAACAGCGTTTGTATTTAATCCTCATCAACTACGCTCTCGATATACTGCTCCTCAAGCTCTTTCGTGTCCTTAGCGTCGCCGAGCGGGCTGTTTGGAGTAACGACAACTTCCTGCTTGTCAGCATATCCGAAATTGTTCTTCATCAGGAATATGCCGGACACGGGATTGATCTTGCCGTTCTGCATATAATCGACCATCTGAAGATCAAGTATTTTCATCGCTTTTTTTATAGCGTCTGCCACCTCGGGATTTTTGCCTTTGTGCCCCTCTCTGATTTCCCACAAATATCGGCGGTCAATATCCATAGCAAGCGCCAAGCCTGCAACAGAAGGCTTCATATCATCCTCGGCACATATCTCGAAATATTCCGTAATCCTTTGTGTTACGCTCTCTGTGCTTTTCAAATCGCACTTTGGTAAACTCGCCAATCTAAGAGAGTGCTGAATGTATTTCCTGTTGTCGCCCGGCTCGGTATGTACTTGCAGTTGTTCTGATCTTTTAGGCCGTTTCTGCTTTACAATCTGCTCACCGATCTCGGTTAAATTCTTATCATCCATTATTTTTTCTCCTTTCATCCTGTTACCGTTCCATTCCTCTTGATTTTCTCAAGCAGCGCGGTATATTCCGCTAAGCTTTTCTCGTTGATTTCAAGCCGCGCTGTTTGTGATACGCCGATAATTTCATGAGCGGCAGCGACGGGAAATTGTGGCAGTCGCTCCATAGTACTATTTTCATGCAACGCCCCCGATCCTCATCTCCGCCTTGACCGCCTCGATCAGCGCCGCCTGCGTTCTGTCTTTTTCGGATAAGGCTTTAAGTATCTGCTCGTCTACCGTGCCTTTTGTGACAATATGCTGAATTATCACAGTTTCGGCCTTCTGTCCCTGCCGCCAGAGGCGGGCGTTTGTCTGCTGATACAGCTCCAGACTCCAGGTAAGCCCGAACCACACAATCCGCGAGCCCCCCGACTGTAAATTCAGCCCGTGCCCCGCGGATGCGGGATGGATCAGCGCGACGGGAAATTCTCCGTTATTCCACCGCCTTATGCTTTCAGCGCTTTCGATTGCCGTGTAGAGGATATGTAGCTTTGAAAGCCGTTCAATGATACGTTTCAGATCATGCTTGAACCAATACGCTATCAACAGCGGCTTTCCGTTCGCGGCCTCGATAATATCCTCAAGCGCGTCCAGCTTTCGGCCGTGAAGCGGTGTTATGCTTCCGTCGTCGGTGTAGATCGCGCCGTTTGACATCTGCGAGAGCTTTCCCGAAAGAGCCGCCGCATTTGCCGCCGTAACCTCTCCCTCGGGCAGCTGAAGCACCAACGCTGTCTTCATTTTCTCGTAACGTCCGCGCTCTGACTTATTCAGCTCAACTTCATAATTCGCGGTCACAAGCTCCGGCATTTTCAGATATTCCGTTGCCCGCATGGAAATTGTGATATCACTGATCTTGTCGTAGATCCTCTGTTCGGCGTCGGGCAGCGGCTTGTAGGAAAAAACAACTTGTCCGTTCCGCTTGTCGGGCGTGAAATAACTTGTGCGATACCGCCCGATAAATCGTCCCAGGCGTTCGCCCATATCCATCAGCCGGAATTCCGCCCATAGGTCCATAAGCCCGTTCCCCGTCGGAGTACCCGTAAGTCCGACTATCCGTTTAACCTTCGGACGAACTTTCATAAGGGCTTTGAACCGCTTTGTCTGATGATTTTTAAAGCTTGAAAGCTCGTCGATAATCAGCATATCAAAGTCAAATTTTATCCCGCTCTCCTCGACAAGCCACTGAACGTTTTCACGGTTGATCATGTAAATATCCGCTTTTGCTTTCAGCGCCGCCATCCGTTCCTCAACTGTCCCCACGGCTACGGAGTATGTAAGTCCGTGCAAGTGATCCCACTTTTCGATCTCATCCGACCAGCCTGTCTGCGCTACTCTCAGCGGGGCTATCACAAGTACCTTTTCGACCTCGAAACGGTCATGCATCAGGCTTTCGATCGCTGTAAGCGTTATGCTCGTTTTTCCAAGTCCGCAGTCCAAGAATATCGCCGCGATCAGGTGAGTTTCGATATACTCTGCCGCGTACCGCTGATATTCATGCGGACAATATTTCATCTATTACACCTCCTATCTGTCCGGGGTCGTCGATAACATAGACCCGAAATCCAAGCCGCCGAAGCATCTCATGCCGCGAGATCTGAAGCTCGCTCGGTTTTTCGCCGGGTCTCTTAACTTCCACGAAAGCAAGCCGCCCATTCGGAAACAGCACCAGCCGGTCGGGCATACCGTCAAAGCCCGGCGAAACGAATTTAATACACTTCCCGCCCCGTTTTTTCACCTCATTGACAAGGCGCTTTTCAACCTCTTTTTCTCTCACAAAACCTCCTGTTAACAACGTAACCGATTTTTCCTATACGTGCGTATATACGCGTTTGCGTGCGTAAAACCACTATTTCTTATTATTTTTCAATACTCTATATAAAGTTGTTACAGTTGTTTACAATATAAGGATTTTGGCTTAACAGCGCGGCGTAAAGCCGTAACAACTCTCTTGTAACAACTCAAAAGTTGTTAACACTTTTTAAGGAAGTTGTTTACAGCTTTTTGTTAACAACTTCGCTTTATTTTGTAAACAACCTTTCTGAAGTTGTTACATTTTTCTTATATATCCGCGCTGAATTCCATAACTTCCAAAGCGCTGAGTTCCGCCCTTTTCCCAACCCTCTATCTTCTGCATTATTGCACTTATCGCGTATGAATCCGCGGACTTCATAGAGGACGCTTCTCGCCCGAAACATTCACACCATATTTCGAGATTACACACTCTCGTGCGCGGTACCTTGCCGGTCTTTCCCCCGCCGAAATCACCCTCGGCGAGGTAGTTTCTGCGCTCAAACAGCGACATATCCTGCCAATCTTCGGGAAGCAGGGTATTAAGATACTCGCGTACCAAGCCCTCACGCTCGTCGGTCTCCATTGCGTCAGCCTGTTCCTCGATTGCTGTATCGGCCTCCGCACCCTCAAGATACAGCTTTTCACCGTTCCTGTACAATTCAAGCGTTTCAGCCCATATCTGCTCGATCTCATATTTTGTAAGCTGCCACGGCTTTTTTGGAGAATCAGCGCTTACCTTGACAGGCCAGAAACGGCGGTTTCCCGTAATATCGCGCAGAAAGCCGTTCTCCGAGTTTGTGGATCCGACAATAATACACTGCCGCGGATGGCTTTCAACGCTTAATCCGTAAGCGGCGCGGTATTTATCATCAACTCTTGAGATAAACGATTTGACTGTTTCAATATCAGCTTTGCGCATTCCCGCAAGCTCCCCGAGTTCTAAGATCCAATATCCCTGAAGCTTTTCGGGCCCCGTCTTGTCCTTCATATCCGTAAGCGCCAGCGCATCGGAAAACCATTCTCCTGCGAGCTTTGCGAAAAGTGTGGATTTACCTATTCCCTGCGGGCCGTTCAGGATAAGAACGCTGTCAAATTTGCTGCCCGGCTCATAGATGCGAGCGACCGCCGCGGCAAGTGTCTTTCGTGCCACAGCTCGTGTATATGCAGTGTTTTCCGCACCAAGATAGTCAATAAGCAGCATCTCCGCACGTGGCGTTTTATCCCACTCAGGCAGCGCGTCAAGGTATTCCCGTACGGGGTGATAGCTTCTCTCCGCCGCTACAGCAAGCACCGCGTCCTTGGTCTTTGTGGGCGCATATAGGCTGTATATTTGTGACAGATACACCTTCAGCGCCGCATAGTCCGAGTCGCTCCAACCGGGCTTTATCTGCTCCCACGGAAGCCCTCCGCGCGCGTCTATCCCGTCGCGGTGACAGTTGAAAGCTATGTTTTGAAGCCCCTTGTCGTTGCGAATTATCAGCACAAGGTTATTGAGAGTATCCTTGACAGCTCCGGATTTCTCCAGCTCTAAAGCTGTCTCCCACTCGATATCGTCTGATCTCTCATAATCGAAGTCCTCAGCCGCAGACGCGCGGCGGTCTTCCGAAAGCTGACGCTTTACGCCCTCATCGGAAGCCGCAAACTCCTGCATCGCCTTAAAGCTCTTTTTCTCGTCGTCGTTTCCGAACTTATGTACTCTCACCAGATCGAACGCGTTCAGAAGCATATCGCAAGCGGGGTCCGTCGCATGGTGAGAATAAGCGAATTTACCGTCGAAGACCTGCACTCCCGCGCTGCTGTCCGCGGGGACGTAGTCATAGCGCCCTTCCATTACGCTCGGTTCGTACACATCGGACAGAAACGCTTCGATCGCTTCGCTTATGCTGTAAGCGCGGCAGAACGCTCCTACCACTCCGGGCTTTTCAAGCGGGTCCGCCTGCTCCTTGATGCTGCGCTTTACGACTGCCGACTGTCGAGAAGATGTCGGCCAGGTCGAAACGTCATGCCAATCGTCATACTTTGCGAGATATTCGTCGGGGTCAAGAAGCGGGCCGTCCTGTTCCTCAAAGACAAACTCTCCGTCTGACGAGGTCGACGGCCAGTACATCAGGCGGTGCGCCTGATAGGTCGAGTCATCAAACATATCAATACCGATCTCCTGCGCGATCTTTCTCCCCACTGCCGCGTATTCTTCCTCGCTGACCTCTCTTGAAAGCGGGATGATAAGGCGCAGGCGAGGTTTATCGGGAGTGTGCTTGTGGGTACTGTAAATACAGCACTTGAAGTCGAAGAACATTGTTATCTCGTCCCACACGGTGGTCTCACCGTAGTCTATGTCCAGCGTCAGCATAGAGCGCGAAAGCACATAACCCTTTTTGCGCAAGCCCTCTTTCAGATGTCCGCCCACAAAGCCACCGACGTCCTTTATATCGTCCTGTTGAGCTTTCTTCATTTTGCGGTATTCCTCGACAGTCTCGGTCGTGCGCTGTGTGTTTTTGATGCGGTCGGTAAATTCCGCCCATGTTATATCGTCATTCCGCCACTTCTTGGCGGTTCTTTTATTTCCAAAAGCAATTTTCATTATTTCTCCTTTCTTTAGTCTTTCTTATAGAACTCACACTCGTACCCCTCGGCGCGGAGCAGCAAGCCCTCAGCCCACGGCGGCGTAAGTCCCATGATATCACATATCGTTTGTACCTGTATTTCAGACGGAGCTTCAATTATAACCTCGTCATGAACGTGCGCGGTTATATTGAATTTCCGCAGATTTTTCATTGCAAAAAGCAGAATATCGCGGGATATTGCCTGTATGATATTCTCCGTAAATTTCGGACCGTAGCTGTCGATCCGCTGCCATTTCTTGTTTTTGCCGATACCCTCGTAAGATACCGAAGGTCTGCCGTAGTCGTTTGTAGTTATTCGCGGTCTGACATACGCGAGCCGCCTGCCCGAGGGCAGTACAATAAACAAAAATCCGCTTTCATAAGTAAATTTTATTCCGTGGGTAAAGCTTGGCTTTTTCTCCCTGACTGTTGCGGTGACTGCCTTATCCACATCCCACCAGAAGGAAACGATATTCGGATTGGCAGTTCTCCACGCGTTTACAAGCGGCTGTAATTCATATTCGGAAAGCCCCATATCAAGCGCTCCCATTTGTTTCAATGCTCCCACCGAACCACCATAGCCGAGAGCTAATTCCGCGATCTTTCCCTTTTGCCTCAAATGTGCATTCTGCCCGTGTTTTTCAACGGGAACCCCGAACATCTGCGACGCCGAGGCGCAGTAAATATCGCCGTTATTACGGAAGACCTCCGTCCGCCACTCCTCGTCCGAGATCCACGAAAGCACCCTCGCTTCTATCGCCGAAAAGTCCGCGACAATAAATTTTCTGCCGTTTTGCGGTACAAAAGCTGTTCGAATAAGCTGTGAAAGAGTATCGGGGACATCTCCGTACAACATTTCCAGAAGCTCTTTGTCTTTGCTGATTACTATTTCCCGAGCCGTTTTAAGGTCCGGCATATGATTCTGCGGCAGATTTTGCAGCTGTACGTTCCTTCCGGCAAATCTCCCCGAACGGTTAGCGCCGTAAAACTTAAACATCCCACGGATCCTCATATCCCCGCATACAGAGTTTTCCATCGCCGCGTATTTTTTGACACTTGACTTTGCCAATTGAAGCCGAAGCTCCAGAACGGACCTTATCTCCTGCGGAGCTGATATTAAAGCCGCTGCAACTGATTTCTTTCCAAGAGTCTCAAGCTCATACTCATTCTCCGAAAGCCAGGCCTTCAGCTGTGATACGCTGTTCGGATTGAGTATTCCTGTTTGTTTCTGTACTTCTTCCTCAAGCGCCGCGTGAGAAATACTGTCAAGCTCGATCGCTGCCTGCGCGAGCCTTAAATCAAGTCCTATCCCACGATCGTTTATTTCCTGATCAAGGTGATATTCCTCCCAGATCTCTTCGGGTACGGGAAACTTTTCGAGCTTTTTCTGTATAAGCATTTCCGTTTCCACGTCACGGACATTATAGTCTTTGAACTGCTCCCACTTATCGGGGGCGTGTTCGGGAAGATTGCGTGTTTTGCCGCCGTTGTTTCGGGTTGGCTTACAGGGCTTACAAAAAAAATCTATCAGATTACTTCCCTCTTTGAGTTTCTGTTTCTCCAGTCCAAGAACCTCGCCTATTTTCTCAAGCGACAGCGGAAGTCCGAGATATGCGCCCCAGACCTGCGAGCATTTCCACGCGGTGGGATCGAGATACTGCCCGCAAATCAATCCAAGATGCCGCGATAAGGCAATGCGCTCGAAATTCGCGTTATATGCCCACTTGGTAACAGTATTGTCAGTAAGAGCGGCGATAATTTCGTCGGGAATATTCTCTCCCATTGCCAGATCAACAACATTGACCTCTCCGCCGTCTACACTGTACCCGAACAGCAGAATACAAAAATCCGCGCTTTCGCAGTATTTGTATACTCCGCATTTTTTCAGATCTATACTGCTGAAGGTTTCGAGATCAATTGATATTGCGTTCATATATTTCACTCCTCTCGATGGGTATCGGGGCGCTCTTTTGCGAGCGCCCTTACTTTCTCAATTACGAAAGAAAATCGTCCTCGTTGTCCTCAACATCGAAATCATCTTCAGCGCGTGTCTTTCCGCCGAGGGGCTCGCCGTCCGCGATCTTCTGGAGATTGTTCAGACCGCAGGCAATACCCTTGTTCCCGTTTGCATTGAACGCGTAGAAGTTGATGCTCGCGCGCCCGTAGCAGCCGCTGTAGACCTCTGAGCGGTCAAGGATCTCCTGCTTCTGAGCGTCAACGATCCCGGGCGCGGTATCGCTGTTCGCGTTAACGAAATAGCTGTTCGCGTATGTAGGATCGTCGGGGCGCTCCTCGTCTCCGTCGCGCAGCGGAAGCTTGAGTGTCTTGAGAGGCGGTACGGTCTTTCCTGTGCCGCGCAGCTTGCTCTCGCCGTCCTTATACGCCGCCTCAATTGCCGCCCTGATTCGGTCGATAGTAACCTTGTCGTCCTTCGGGATAATAAGGCTAACGCTGTACTTCGGCTTGCCGCCCTCGATCGCCTTGGGCTCGAATACATTGCAGTAGCTCCAGCGAGTCTTTTTTCCTGTGATTACCTTTGTAGCTGTGTTCTGTGCCATAATAATTTCCTCCTGTTAATTATCTGAATTTAATCTTCCTCGGCAAAATCCATTGCCGCGTTTTCCGTACTGTTAAGCTCAGGGCGCTTGTCCTCGCGGGATACCAGAACGGGCTTTCCCGCGGGTTTTATGATAAGCTCACCGAGCAGCTCGTCAAATTTCTTCTTTCCGAGCATTTTTGTCATATCCGAAATTCCAAGAACTGATCTCTCATACGGATCATATCCTGCCTTTTGAACCGCCGCCGCGACGAGATTTTCATCAGCATACTTACGGCGGCTTGTCCCCGAAACAAGTTTGAATTTGCTCCATACTTTTCCGGAAAGTGCCTCTCTCAGCGCGTATGCCTTGATATCGTTCGCCCATGAAACAAGCTCGTCTGCTTGCGCTAAGATCTTCTCAATTTCATCGTCTTCAAGCTCTCCCGGCTCGCGAAATTCGTACTTTGCGAGCTCGAGGTTTTTCTCCGCGCGGGCGCGGCAGGTAGCCTTTGCCTTGCAGAAACCGCACCACTCACCGCATCTGAATTCCCCCTCGCCTTTATAGGCAAGCTCGGCTGTAGGTCTCAGAACCTTTTCCGCCCATTCCGAGAGCTCCGTCTTCGTGATCGTACAGCTTGATACGTTATCGCGGCGCGGCTGGTATATACTCATACAAACCGTGTCGATATCGTAAATCCCGTCGGCGAGCGCAAGCGCACCCAGGGCGTACAGTTTCATCTGCGGATTATCTTCCGCATCCACCAAAACTCCCTTTCCGTACTTGAAATCTACTATGTATAGCGTGCCATCGGCAATTATTACTAAATCGCCCGTTCCGAAGCCGTTCTCAACATAATCCGAAAAGTCAAGCCGCTGTTCTATCAGTACAACAGGGTCGGAGCAGGACTGCTTTGCACGCTCAAGCAATTCAAGAACGAACGCGACATATCCTTCAGTGCAGCTCTCCATTTCGTTGTCATAATAGGTAAGGTCCTCTGTAGGATCCTCAATATCGGCAAACCCGAGCGCTTTTTTCAGCTTATATTCACACAGGGAATGTGCGTCTGTACCCTCTGCTGCGGCCTCTCCAGCCGTATCCGGTTTTCCCTCGCACAGCCTTGCGGAAGGCGGGCAGTTGAGCCAACGATGCGAACTCGACGCGGACAGTAAAGCGTGTGCACTCATTATACAGCCTCCAATTCTTCAAGAAGCGTGGGGTATTCCTCCGCATCGATCTCGGTGAGTTTAGCCGCGTCGCGCTTTGCTATAAGCCCTTGAACCGCTTCTTTTTTTCCTTCCTTGACCTTAGCCAGCATTGCCGCGCGGACCTCCTCAAGAGTGACATCCTTCTTTGCGGCTTTTCTTTTGGCGGGCTTTTCTTCAGTGGCTGAGACAGCCGAGGGCTTATCGGGTTCACCGGCGCTTATCTGCAAAGCAGGAACAGAAGGCTTGTTTTCCCCCGTATTCTGCCCCGTTGCAAACGCAATAAGCGACATAGCCTGCTCGGGATCGAGCTCCGTAAATTCAAGTTTGATCTTCATTTTTTTGTCCTCCTTTTTATTATTCGTGGGTATATAATCTTCTGAGATAGGATTATTACACCAATCGCAGAGATTTCCGTGGTTTTCTATACTGCCGCAGTAAGGGCAGCGTTCAGGTGGGTTATTCACTATGACCTCCGATCTAAATTCTTGCAGTATTTTCTAACGCTTGCATGGCTTACGCCAACCTCTTCGGCAATTTTTCGGTAGCTCCTGCCTGCTGCGAAAAGAGCTTTTATCCGCTTGACCTTATACTGCGGAATTGGCTTGCGTTTGTTTTCAGTTCTTAGTTTTACACCTGCGCTTCTTAAGCGGCTATGAACCGCCGAATAGCTCAAAAACACCTTCTTGCCGATTGCCGCGGCTCCCAAACCGCTTTCGTATAACTTGACGATTTCAAGAGTCAACGGATCGTCGGGCGGGATTATTTGTCTGCCCATTAGTAATCATCTCCGTATTTTTCGCTGTAGTACCTGTCCATGTATTCATCTTCGAGAAAGTCATATTCCTCCTCTACCGTGTGTAGGCTTCGGGAACACGATCGGTCTGCCGTCACAACGAGCTATCAGAAAGAAGCGTGTGCGTATGGTCGGCGCGCCGTAATCGCAGGCTTTAAGCTCTTTCCATTCAACTTTATACCCACAACTCTCCAATGTTCTTACAAAGCTGCGGAAAGTCTCTCCCGAATATCTCGGGTCGGGCTTTCCATCTTTGCCGAGCCGTCCCCACGTCTTGAATTCGGGAATGTTCTCCAGAATTATTACCCTCGGTCTTACGGTCGCCGCCCAACGAGCCGCGAGCCATGCAAGCCCGCGGATGTTCTTATCAACAGGCTTACCGCCCTTCGCTCTCGAAAAGTGCTTGCAATCGGGCGACAGCCACATCAGCGCAACGGGCTTTCCGCCGCAGATCTCAACGGAATTCACCTCCCACACGCTCTCGCAATAGTGCTTTGTGTACGGGTGATTCATGCGGTGCATTGCAATAGCGTCTGGATCATGGTTTATCGCGATATCCACCGGGCGGCCAACCGCAAGCTCTATCCCCGTTGAAGCTCCGCCGCCTCCGGCGAAATTGTCTACTATAAGTTCTTTATTTTCAATGTTCATTCGTTCTCCTTTTAGAATTTTATGATATTTGGTCTCCCCAGCAGTCCCACCCGTCAACTTTTTTTCGGGCAAATAGTTCAATGCGCGGAATATCGCCCATAAGTTCAACGATTCTTTCTCTGACCTTATCAGGCTTTTGACTATGGACCTGAATTGGGGAAATTATGACACTATGCACGGCGGCATTAACTCTTTTAATTTTTCCCTTTGTGGCAAGTAAGCAAATTTCAGAACTGCCTCTTGTGTAATTTCCAAGCCCCCAAAATAACCCGCTGCCGCTTTTATTCTGCTTTACCCAATTGAAAGCAATCGTCTTGTATGTAAAGCCCCACGCTTTAATTAAATCAAGAGCCTCCTGCAACATAGGGAAAGTCGCCCACATAAAAAGTACGCAATCCTCTGCAGCGATACCTCCCCCGCTTGTAGGGTTGACAGGTAATTTTTTTAGCTCGCTGATCGTCATAGTGCTATAATGCTTGTCTGCTGAGGCTCTTGTACCTTTGTTGTTATATTCCCACATAGGATCAACATAGATTATTTTGTATTTCTTATTGAGAAAAGGCAATAAATTATCCATTAATACTCCTATTGACATTTAGATTTTTCTGTGCTATAATTAGCTTGTGAATATTTATGTGTGCCGCCTATTCGTTCGCCGAGGGCGGCGTTTCTTTTTCGGGGAAAACCGGCGGTAATTCGGCGAGTGCGATAAGTGCTGTGCCTATCTGTCTTATTTCATCAGGCGTAAAGCCATTAGCTTTAAGTATAGCAAGAAATGTGCTACCATACTGAGACGCGAAGTTCTTGGACTTATAAACCCCAGTGTTTGAAAGACATTTTATTACACCATAAACAGCAGCATTTAATGCCTCTATCACATCATACGAATCGCCGTTTATTATGGTCTGCATCGAACCATTTCCGTTCTTATCGATGCTTATTATCGGTTTAGACATTGCCATCACCCGCCCTTACCGCCACGATCGGCGCACTCACCATAAGTACAACCGCAATAACGCTCTTGATAACCTCACGAATCAGATCATTCTCCGTCGCATCGTCGCCGAGGAAATCAAGCGTGCCTACCGCGCCGATCGCGAGGAGCATTCCTACAATCAATAGCACTCCTGCGATTATTTCTCTTGATTTCATTGTGTTCACGTCCTTTCGCTATTCTGTGATTTCGCCGCTATGATCTATCATCAGCCATGATAGCGTGACCTTAAGCACACAAGCCACCATAGCAAGCTCCGCGACAGTCCACGTCCTCGGTTTTGTTCGCTTTGCGTGATATGTTGATTTCGGCATATTGAGCCGCTCGGAGAAATCGCGCTCAGTTCTCAAACCAAACAATGCTCCGCGCGATTCGATGTTCCTTTGGACTATCTCCGCCGCCTTAGCAACAGGGGAGAGCTTTAGTTTTGGCATTTGGTTCACCTCGCTTTCCTTTACTGTTCAGACAGAGTGCCCAAGAACCTGTTTATAAAGTAGGTCTGCCCTTTGCCTGTGACTTTTGTTGTGCGGTTGATACGAACGCTGCCGTCGGGATTGTTTATCGTGCTTTCCTTAACCTCAAAAAGCCCCATTTCCATAGAACGTTGTGTCGGCATATTGTGCGAAGTACCACCCTTCATCAAATAGCCCTCCTGGCGGAGTTGTTCAAACAGTCGCTTCTGTCCCGTGTCAATACCATTCTGCTTGAGAAGCTTTGCGAGGTCACCGATAAGTATTGAGGTTTTCGCCGTTTCGACTGCATTCGCGAACAACACTTTGGGAGCGTCCTGCTCAACCCTGTTTTCAAGCTCCCTGTTTTTGGCACGCTCCTCTTTCAGAGCAGTAAGCGCGGCAATTCCGAGATCGGGATTTGCGATAAGCTCGTCTACCGCATACATTCCGTGCTTGCGTATCGAAGGAAGAACCTCATCGAATACCCAACTTTCAAACTTCTCGGCGCTCGGGAGCTTGCTGTGCGTGATAAGTCGGTAAACATTACCCTCATTGATAAACTTTGCCTGCTGTTCTCGACCCATATTGTCTATGACTGGGCAAATCGCCCACCCATCTTCTTTGCAGTGTGTTTTTACCGCTTTTGCTGTATCTGAATAGCCTAATGCTCTCGCAACATCAGAAGCGCAAAACATCACCTTGCCGTTATCCTTATACGTTCGGATTTCTCCGAACACTTCATTGGTGAATACTTGTAATTCGTTCATAAGTCCTCCTTAATTTCCGGCAGATATTGCCCATTCTCATATCGTAGTGTCCAGCCAAGACAATCTGCTATTTTTTCTGCTACCCGTCTACTGTTGCTTGCACCACACATAAAATATTTTATTGTGCTTTCGGCAAGATTGCTTTTTTCTCCGAGTTGAGCATACGTCAACCCCCTTTCTTTTAGCGACGACTTAACATTTTGCCTAAAAGTTTCAAACAATTTTGTCACCTCCTACAAAAAATAAAATAACCCATTGACAAAAGTTGATAAAAATGATACTATATGTCTGCATAAAGTTTATATATCATAAACCTATTTGCTGTACCTTGAAGCATGATAAGTTGGATTTTTATCAACCATGTGTTTATTTTAGCATATATTTCTCCAACTGTCAAGGGGTGTAGTTGGAATTTATCCAACTTTGTCGCTTTTTCATAATTTGGAGGTGATAAAAATGGACACTTTGAACAAAATCATAGAATTGTTGACAGCACAGAATCGTCAGCAAAAAGAACTTACTGATTATTTGGGAGTTGAAAAAAGCACATTTTCTGCTTGGAAAAATGGAAAAAGCGCTTCGTATAAAAAATATCTTCCTGAAATTGCAAGTTTTTTTTCTGTTACTGTTGATGAACTTTTAGGAAATTCAGTAGATAGAGGCGGTCTCGACGAGGCATATTTCAGTCTTGCCAAAAATGCTCAAGACGAGGGTATCGATCCCGAAGATATTAAATTAGCAATAAGCACTATTCAAAAGTTAAAACAGAGGAATACAGGGGAGGAGTAATTATTTCTTACATAAACAAAGCAAAACTGTATGAAATTGTTTCTACATTAAAGTCACACCTTAATATTAATGATTCCGATTATCCTCTTAATATATTTGAACTGTGTTCAAATATCACTAATGTTAAAATTGAAGCGGTTCCTTTTAAAACTCATGATTTAAAAGGTGTGGTTTACATCACAAAGAGTAAAGAAGAAAATCATGTGATTCTTGTAAACAAAAACAAGAGCTTTGAGGAACAGAATTTCCACGGATTTCACGAACTTATGCATATACCTACCGCGGATAAGCCTGGAACATTGCTGAGGTGTTATGAAGCACTTAAACCAAATCAAAACAGATATTTGGAGTGGCTTGCAAATGAAGGAGCTGCTGAATTTACAGTTCCTTATAAAATACTTTTACCGATGATAAAAAATGAGTACTCTTCTATGATCAAGGGCATAGGTACTTGGAGCTTTTGTCAAGAAAAAGTCAGAAAGTTTGCTGTTTCTCCACTTGTAATTCAAAATCGAATAGATTCTCTAAAATACGAAATTGAACAGTATTTGAGCGGAATTCCATTAGATGAAATTGAGATCCTTTCAAACACAAAACTTATAAAACGCGGGATTAATATTAAGTCTTTGGTAGATTTGGAAAATGAACGCTTAAGCATGATGTGGAAACAAGCTAATAATTTTTCAAACGTTTCCTGAAGTCTTTAATACGATCATGATAATTAAAGACATCTAAAGAAATAAAACAAATTTAAAAAGGTCATATATCATGTGAAAGAGAGGATAAAAACAATGAAAATGAGGAAATTAGGTATAGTAATGGCATTAATTTGCGCGATGAGCTTGAGCGGCTGCGGCACAATTCTAAAAAATGTTCAGCATAGCGAATCAGCAGGGCAAACTTCCGACACTCCGTCAAATTCTTCGTCTGTCTCGGAAGATACTGACGCTGAAACTTACTATATCGGTGAAACAGTAAATATTGATGATTGGGAGATCACAGTCAATTCGGTTGAAATAGCAGACAAGATAAACAATAAGACCTATGGCACGGTCACAACATACTTCTCTCCGGAAGAAGGCAGTAAATATGTTGTGTTTAGTATAAGTGTAAAAAATACAGGAACTGAGGTCAGCACATTTCTTCCTTCTTTTTCTGTGGGTGACACTGTTACAACAAAGGTTGAATATAAAGAATATAGCTTTAAATCCACAAATTTATTAGGGCATTCGGACGATCTGCATATGACTTCACTTAATCCTCTGTCATCAAAAACCGGAATAGTGGCTTTTGAGATAGCTGATGAGGTTATTAATGATTTTGATGAAATAAGACTTGTATTTTCCACAAAAAATGAAATTCGAGTATTTGTTCCGGAAAAGGAACAAATCGAAGCGGAGTCCTAAAATGAAAAAAGGATGGTAATTTTTATGTGGAAGTACATAGCTGGCATAATTATTTTCGGACTTTTATTATGTATATTTGGATTTGTATTAATTAGTATACTTTTAGCGGATAACTATGAAGATGCTGAAATCATTACTTTCGGAATTTTCGTTATTGTATTGGTTATAGGCCTGATCGTTAACCTTATCAAATTTATAAGACTAAGAAACCCCGAAAAAGCCGCGAAAATCATGGCTAAGACCGTACAAGCACAGGTTTCGGGCAAATTGGTTGACGGTCTTCCGATTCCCGCATCTGTAATAG
>JAFLUE010000001.1:0-2760 GCA_022508945.1 Oscillospiraceae bacterium | reverse complement strand
GCGAAAACAAGCAAATTCTCATAAATGTCAGTGAAAGCATCTCACAGGCAGACATCTTCGCGAATAAATTCCGCAAGATGAAGCCGCAATCAAATCAGCCGGTTCAGCTTTAATTTGCGAACCTGAGGATTTTACATTAACATCTAAAGGAGAATGGCAAAATGTCTGATAACCTCGGCAACGATATTCAAAGTCTTACTGTGGACGAAAAAAAGCTTCTCGAGGCTTATCGTAGCTTTAATGACGAGGGTAAAGGAAAGGTGCTTGATACTGTTTCGGACATGCTTCAGCTTGACCGTTATAAAAAATCAGGTGAGGCAGAACAGACCGAGCAGCGGTCGAACTGGCCAAGTGAGGATCTTGACGACTGTGATAACGAAAAACTTGAGGAAGCCATTGAGTTTGTAGTAACCGCGGGTCAGGCAAGCACCTCTGCTCTGCAAAGACGGCTAAAACTGAGCTATGGAACCGCCGCGCGTTTGTTAGATACAATGGAAAAAATGGGCATTGTGGGAGTGTTTAATGGCTCAAAGCCGCGACAGGTATTTATGACAAAGCAGGAATGGTATGAGCGTAAGCTCCGAAATGAATAGGACTATTTTTTTATGAGGTGTTGACTGTATGGCTTCTGCTAAAAAGTTGCCTTCCGGAAAATGGCGCGTACTGCTGTTCGTCGGTAAAGACGAAAACAACAAGCGAAAATACCGCTCATTTACTGCTGATACCAAAAAAGAAGCGGAATTCTTGGCGGCGCAATACAATCAGCTCCACATTGAGGCAAACCGCTCGGAACAGACATTGCGTGAAGCGGCGGAGAGATACATAAAATCGAAGGAAAATATTCTATCTGCTTCTACTATACGCGGCTATTATGCGGTTCTTAAAAATTATCTTTCCGGGCTTTTTGCGGTCAAAATCAAGGATATAACAGCCGAAACGATTCAGATTGCGTTTAACGATTTTGCAAAAAGTTATTCGGCGAAAACTTGCCGAAATGCTCACGGGCTTGTCTCGATTGTACTAAAAATCGAGCGACCTGATCTAAGACTTAAAACAACGCTTCCGCAAAAGGACAAGCATGATATATACGTCCCTGATGAACAAGAAATCAAAGAAATATTGATGTTCACAGCCGGTACAAACATTGAGATCCCGTTTATACTTGCTACGCAATGCGGTCTGCGCGCCTCGGAGATCAGCGGACTTGATAAAAGCTGTGTGTTTGAGGATCATATAGAAATTAAGTGTGCAAGAGTAGACGGACTGGACGGCGCAGTACTAAAAAAGCCCAAATCCTTTTCGGGATTCAGGTCCATTCCTATAAGCAAAGAGATTTATGATATTCTTATCAGCAAGGCAAACGGCGAAAGAATTTGTCCAATGACTTCTACCTCGATTTCGTCGGCTTGGGGGAAGTTCCGGGAAAAACATGGCATAGATACTCGGTGCAATTTTCATGCGCTGCGGCACCATTTTGCAAGCCGCTGCTTGCTCCTGGGGATTCCTCAAAAGTACATTGCCGAGCTTATGGGACATAGCTCACTTGACATGATTGAGAAGGTATATCAGCACATTTTCCCTTCCGCAATGGAGGAATTTGCGGAGTTAATTCGCCGCAAGGATTCCGAACTTATGCAACACAAAATGCAACACAAAAATAAATAGCCCCTTTAATAATACGGATTTATATAAAAAACAGACGGGTTCAATTCCCCTCGGATCCACCAGAGGAGAGCTATACGAACACAAGTGAGGTTACGATTGTAATGACAAATGGAGTATTCCTGTTATCTGTTCGTATTGGCTCGGATAAGTGAAAAAGGCGGTGCTGAAATGTGGCAGCACCGCCTTTTTGTGTGGTTTAGTTGTATCTGTTAAGTCTCTGCACAACTTATTTTGATATAATATAACTGTATATGATATAACATGCCAAACATCGTATACATTCTCGACATTATATGTTACACTATATCAAAAGGAGTGCAAGGCTGATGATTAGGATTAAACTATCCACCAAGCTGGGCGAGCTTCGGTGGAGTCAGGCGGATCTCTCAAGGGCAACAAAGATACGCCCGAACACAATCTGCGAAATCTACAACGAGTGCTGCAACAGTATCAGCATAACCAATTTGGATCGTATATGTGAGGCTCTTAACTGCGATATATCCGATATCCTTGAATATGTTCCGAACAAGGAGAAAATTACGGTTAGTCGCACAGGTCACTAATTACATACGGCTTTCCCGTTCCGTGAGGAACGGGATTTTTTTATGGAAAAGGGACTGCCTACTGCCGTCCCCTACCCCAAATTATGCCCAAAAGGAGCATTGAAGCCAGCCTTTGCTATGTACTTTATCAAAAACAATCACGAGGCGATTATCAGCCGTGAGATTTTTGAGAAGGTGCAGGAATGAAAATCCGGTAAATAAACACTTTATTTTTTGCTCATTATGTGTTATACCGTAAATAGAGTATTAACAAGATTTTACACAAGGAGAAATGCATAGAAAACGGCGATGCGATTCGCGCACTCTTGTATTATCTCAAAAACACAGAGAAAAGTGTTTGCAAACACCGCCTAACATGGAATTATGAAACAATACGCGGACGCTATGAAACGGCTCGGAGGCAGCAGCGAATATTGTGCCGCCTGAGACACTTTGCAATTTGATGATTATTCCAAATTTGCCGCGGGGAGCTTCAACGAAGCGCATAAGCGCAAAATGCGTGAGGAATGGTTCCCCAAGGATATGAAAGCCG